>DATNJO010000275.1:0-4943 GCA_035603895.1 Pyrinomonadaceae bacterium | reverse complement strand
ATCGTCGCCGTAAACTCGCGTCACGTAACCGTGCATCACTCCTCGCCGGCCGTCACGCAACTCAACCGAATCAAACGCCAGATTCATGCTCGTCCGGCCTTTGACCTTGCCGGACTTTTGAATCGAACTGATGTGGCCGGTCACACGTGCTTCATCGAAACGGCTCGGATCGATCACCGTTGCAGTGAAACGATCGCCAACGCGCGAGTCTTTACTCGAGAGCGTGTCGTTGATACGAACCTTGAGATCTGTACCGACCGGAACGAGTGGCGCCACTCTCCTGGTCGTCGTTCGTCTTTTGGTAGTTGGTTTAGTCTGGGCGCTTACCCAGACAGCGCTGCTAAAGAGCGCGATGATTGTTATGAGGGCTAGCAGAAGGGGCTTCTGTTTTCTCATAGTTGCTCCTCTCCTCTTGTCCGCGGTTCAAGCCGCAGCCTAAGAAACCTTTGACAAACCAGCGTCGCCGACGCCCATGGCTGCGTCCACCAAAAGATTCTCGTCCTCGAAAGTGCGTTGCCTGTGAACTGTGCCGTCACTTTCAAAGATGTATGCGGAGGGAGATTCGCGCATGATGATGTCCTGCAAACGCATCAATCCGTAAAGCAACGCTTCCGGACGCGGCGGACAGCCTGGAATATAAACGTCAACCGGAATACAACGATCGACGCCCTGCATCGTCGAGTAGGAATCGAACGGACCACCGGTCGAGGCACACGCGCCCATCGCCATCGCCCACTTCGGCTCGGGCATTTGATCGTAAACGCGTCGCACCACAGGTCCCATCTTCAAGGTCACGGTGCCGGCGATGATGATCAGATCGCTCTGCCGTGGACTCGGCCGAAACACACCCGCGCCAAACCGGTCGATGTCGAAACGTCCGGCGCCCGCCGCGATCATCTCGATCGCGCAACACGCGAGTCCAAACGTCATGGGCCACAGCGCGGACTTGCGCGCCCAGTTCACCACCGGCGCGGCAAGGTCGACCGTCTTCGCGCCGACGCTTCGTCGAAGCGAGTTCATAATCGAATCGACGGTAGTTAAAACAAATCCTTCTTCGTGTTCAGCCATGTTTCATTTTCGATTGGCGATTTTCGATTGTTGATTGTTGATTTGGACCCTGTTCGAAGTCGCGGCCTTAAATCGTCAATCAAAAATCAAAAATCGACAATGCCTTTAGGCCCACTCAAGGGCACCCTTGCGCCAGGCGTAGTAGTAACCGACGACCAGGATCGCGATAAAGACAAACATCTCGATGAGCGCAAAAGTTGTAAAGGAAAAATCATCGCCCATGAAGATAATCGCCCAGGGCAGCAGGAAGATCGTTTCGACGTCAAATATCAGAAAGAGCATCGCGACGATGTAATAGCGCACCGTGAATCGCTCGTGCGCTTCGGTCGTCGGGTCGATGCCGCACTCGTAAGGCCGCATCTTGCTTTTCTCATATTTGATTGGTCTGAGGAAGCGCCCGAGTACAATCGGAAGCACGGGAAAGATTACAGCTACGACGAAAAAGATCATTACCGGCCAGTAAGCTGTTATCGGGCTGCCGACAGTCGATGTAGTTGTGGTCGTTACCGCCTGAAGAAGCATCATTCCTGCTAAGGGAAGAGCCGCGAGACATTTAATTGAACGAGAAAATAGTAAGCGGCGCGTAAGAGCATTGTCAACGACCATCTCTATTCATACGAATGTAACTTGATAGCAAGGTGAATTTAAGACAGGGGTCATACGCTACGGCGTTCGCACCCATTTCATTAAACAAGCAGGACTTATTCGAGGAACCAAGCCCATGAAGCTAATCCTTTCGTTGGTGGTATTAATCTGTGGACTCATACCGGCACACGCTCAGGCGTTGGTTACGACCGCAACCAGAACTCCCGAAACAACGGAAACGAGCGTGAACGAACGCGTCCGGGTACTCGAAACCGAACTCGAACGCCAGAACGCGAAGATCGATCAACTCCAGAAGACTATCTCGGAGCAACAAGCTGCGCTCCAGGCACTATTGGATCGACTGTCCGTCAAAGCCCCTCCTCCAAAAGCCGCCGAAGAAAACGTCGCAGTCGCCACCGAGCCGCCCCAGCCTGCTCCGATCGAAAAACGCGTCGACAAACTCGAAAGCGACGTTCGCAAGATCGGTCCGTTTCGTTTCAGCGGCGACTTCCGTCTCCGCTTTGACGGCACCTTTCGCTCAGCCACCGAACCACCGGATCCGCCACTCGATCACGTTCAAAACGCACGCGCACGTTATCGTCTGCGGCTAAATTTCGATACAGACATTCATCCGAATCTCAGTTTCCACGGCCAACTCGCCACCGGTCCTTTAAACAACCAGCTCTCCACGAATCAGGACTTCACTTCGTTCAACATCCGCGCGCCGTTTAGTCTGAGCGAAGCGTGGATCGAGTATCGGCCAACGAAGTCGGTTCAACTTCAGGGCGGCCGCGTTCAGAGTGTCTTTGCTGACAACTCCCGGTTCCTGTTTGACGATGACCTTCGTTTCAATGGCTTCAACGAACGATACACAGCGTCCTTCAACAAGAACGGAGCTTACGTCACAAGCCTCGAGTTGCGCGCCGGACAGTACATTCTCTCGACGCCAAACGTCGCAGTGATCCAGCCGAATAGTCCGCTCGCGCGCATCGGCGAAGTCGTGGGCACAGCCGGCCGATCCGCTAACCTGTTTCACCAGGGCTTTCTGGTGAATCAAACGTTCAACGAAAAATGGAGCAGCCAGGCCGGCGCCGACATTCAGCTTTATCGCCATCCGAACCAGATCCAGTTGGCCTCGACAAACGACGGGCTCGTGCTGCTGGTCCAACCGGGAATCGGCATCGCGCTCTCAGGTCCCGTGCCGGGAACGGGCAACGCCACGACGACGCCGGGCGGAGTCGTGTACACAGCACCGGGCTTTCAAGTCTTGCGACTTACTTATCGTCTGAACCACACCGGCTTCAAGAACGGCGATCACGCCTACCCGATTACGTTCAATCTACAGTTTGCGCGCAATGTCGCCACCGGTATGAACGAACGCGACGCGATGCTCGCGGCATTGCAGCTCGGCCGGGCGACAAAACGCGGCGACATGGGCTTCATGTATGTCTTCGCGATCAAAGGCGCGAACTCTATGATCTCGCAGTTGACCGACGACGACCTCGGCACAAACACCGGCGTCAATGTTCGCACTAATCACTTCCGCTTTGAGTACGGGCTCTCGCGTAAGGTGACGTTCCAGAGTTTGTTCTTCTTCCAGCAGTCACTGCGCCGCAGCGGACAGTTTCCAAACTTCTTCGTGCCCGTCGGCGATTTCGCACCGACGACTTATCGCGTGCAACAGCAGTTGGTTTTTAACTTTTAGTTAGACAGGATTTCAGGATTAACAAGACATATTTGGCTGTTGGTGAGAAGTCATACTACTTTTCTCAAAGCCAATCTTGTAAGTCCTGTAAATCCTGCCAAAACATCTTATAGTATTTTTTTGGCGAGACCTTTGAGGCCGGTCTTTTTGTCGGGCTTAACGACGTGATTGATGTTGCAGTGGCCGTGAGGTTCGCTGCCGCTCGGGTAGGTCATCCGGCTTTTAACCGGACACGAAGGCACGGCGAGTAGACCGCTTTCGGGATCGATCGAAACAGTTACTGTCGGAACCGAAGCGACAGCTTCGTTCGTTGGCGTGGACTCAGTTGCCGGTTCCGGCGCCGGCGCAAGATTGTTGTCGTCGCGGTTGCGAACTGTGTGACTTGCGTCCGGCCGAGTAGTTGTGGGTGCCTGTTCGCTTGGTTCTTCGAGTTGCGCTGAATCAACGGGCCGCGGTTCGTGTTCGCGTACGAGCGTTTTGGTCGTAAAAGCAAACACCAGGGCGAACACCGCAAAGGGAACTGCGATCCACCAGTGCCAGCCGACTCCTCTTTTAACCGGAACGCGTACCTGTTCGGAAGGAGTTTGTGAACGGCGCGGTGGCGGCGTGACGCGCCGTTTGTGACGCGAGATCAACTGCTCGTAAGCCTCGTTGATCTCTTTCAGTTTCTCTTGCGCCTTTTCCTGTAGACGCGGGTCATGCACGAAGCGATCGGGATGCCAAACCTTGGCCAGGTCCCGATGTGCTGCTTTCAACTCTCCGTCTGAAACGCCGGGTTTTACTCCCAGCACGTCGTAGGCCCGATCCAACTCTGTGCTCAATTCTTCCTCTTATGAAAGGCTCTCCGCCAACTTGGTAATTCCATTTATTAGATCGTGCGGATTCGGCACCGGTACGCCCATGTAATGCATCAGTCCAACAGCAAAAGCGCCGATCATCACGCTGGTGAGAACTGCCTTCACCAACGCCACACCTACCTGTCCTACGAACCGCGATACGGATCTAACTGTTCGTTGAATTCTCATGTTTGGTCTCCCCAGACCGCTACTCTGCTCGGTCAAGACTTACATTCTGAGAGAGGACCTTCCGGGGCTGTCGGGGAAGAGAACGAGGGCAAACTCACGGCAGCTATTATTGCAGAAGCCCCGCCGAGTGACAACAACGTTTTTCAGTTTTTATCTGTTGAAATACTTGGACTTTTGGGGAGGTGAATGGTAAACGTACTTCCCTTTCCGAGTTCGGACTCGACGGTCACCTCGCCGTTGTGGAGCAATGCGAGGTGCTTCACGATCGCCAATCCCAACCCGGTTCCACCCAGTTCACGCGAACGGGCCCGGTCAACTCGATAGAAACGTTCGAAAAGACGTTCGACGTGCTGTGCTGGAATGCCGTCGCCGTTGTCACGGACGAGGATTTGATCGCGCGCGCCGGACCGGTAACTGATCGAGACAGTGCCGTTTTCACGGCTGAACTTGATGCCGTTATCGATCAGGTTCGTGAGCATCTGTTCGAGACGGCGGGCATCGGCATAAACCTGTGTGCCCGGCGGCACATCGTTTTGCAGCGTAACGTTGCGAGCACTCGC
>DATNJO010000274.1:0-3857 GCA_035603895.1 Pyrinomonadaceae bacterium | reverse complement strand
TTCTTTATTTCGTGGGCCACTGTCGCAGCCATGCGGCCGAGCGAAGCGAGACGCTCGCGTTCGGCGAGCTCGCGCTCCAGCCGGAGGTTTTCTTCAAGTAGACGTGAATCGTCGATCGCGATCGCGACCTGACCGGCGAGCAGTTCCATCACTGAGCGGACATCAGGAGTTAACGTGGCGGACGAAGCCTCGACGGCGAGTAAGCCTTCGATCTTCTCTTCGCGGCGCATCGGATAGGCGATCTTGAAACCATGTTCAGTCAACAGTGGTTCATCTTCGACCGGTTCCCAGCCGTTTGCTTGAGACAATTCCAGTGTCTCGGTGATCCAGGGTTCTTTGAAAATCCCCTCCCCGTTTTCCTCGGGCACAAATATCTTCAGGTTTCTCAAGTTAAACGCCTGCGTGGTTCGCTCTTCAACGAAATGCAGCAGATCAGAAAGGTCTTTGTACTGCCCGGGATAGGCGCCAATGCGCGAAACGATCTCTTTGTAGAGTGCGGCTTCGCGTTCGAAGAGTTTGTGAAAACGTTGGACCAGCCAGCCTCGCAGCGGCGCCGCGAGTAAGGCGAGCGCGAGAATCAGAAGCGCTTCAACCAGTCCCGGCCTGACGCCGTAACGTTGCGTTACCCAGTCGCCGATGGTGCGTATGCCAAACACGTAAACGGTCAGCACCACCGTCGCAAACGTCACCACGACGAGGCTCTTTTCGATGATTATTTCGAGATAGCGATAACGATAGATGTAATAAGCAAGCAGCACCGAGGGGAGCAGCGAACCGAGGTTGGCGATGGTCCTGAGATACGTGCCGGCAACCGTTCCCTGCCAGAGCTCAAACCCGAGCGCAGCAAAGATCACGACGCCGACGCCGATGAACGACGCGGCGAGCGTGCGCATGATCCGTTTTTCACTGGGATTGTCGCTTCTTCGCGCGATCAGCAGTTCGGTCAACGCAATGAGTCCGAGCACGTACGCAATCCAGAACGCGAACGGAATCACAAACCGCGACAGCTTCACGAGCATCGGCGCGTAGTCGCCGGTCCAGAGTAGCGGCACCGTTAGGAGTAAAAAGATTGTGGGAACGTAAGAGAGATAAACCCGGACGCGTTCGCTGCGATTGAGATCGCGCCCGTGTGCGTTGGCCCAAAGATGCAGGTGAACGTGAAGCAGAAGCGAATAAGCGAAAGTGATACTGGTGACCGCGATCGTGTCGGCAAGGCGCAGCAACGTGGTCCAGGTGTCGGGACCGAGATCGAAAAGACCGTGCAGCGTGATTACGAGGTTGCTGGTGTGCCAGCCGCCCATCGTGAGCGCCAGCGCGGCGAGCAGTCGTTCGAGAGACGAGAGTTTACTGCGGTGAAGGACAAGCTGCACCGCCATCCACAGGGGCAACAGAGCGCCAACGCTATAGCCGATGACCTGTAGTATTTCGAGCGGATCGAGTGGGAACATAGGCATTGCCGATTGCCGATTTTCGATTGCTGATTGAGCGCAGCACTAAGTTGCGATCAGCAATCGACAATACAAATTGGCAATCGACAATTGGCAATCGGCAATGGACTAGTTCACCGCAGTGCTTTTCGGCGGCGGCGACGTAAATGTAATTTCAACGCGGCGGTTCCTGGTTCTGCCCGCCACGGTCGTGTTTGGCGCCAACGGGTTCGACGCGCCCATGCCGTTGGCCTGAATGCGCATGGGATCGACGCCCGCTGTCTGGAACCGATCGGACAACACACGCGCACGCTCCTGCGTGAGCTGTTGCAACGAAACCTCGTCGCCCTTGTTGTCGGTGTAGGCTTCGATCAGGATTTGATAATCAGGATTGCTGGCAAGCAGCGCGGCCAGCGGTTCGAGGTTCGCGGCCGCAGCCGGAGACAGATCAGCTTTACGTGCGTTGGCCCAGATCTTCTCCGGCAAGATCAAACGAAAGCCGGTGGCGGTCTCTTTAACTGTGCCGTACTTCGCGAGCGTTTCTTTCAATGTGGCTTCCGCGTTGCGACGCTCAACCGCACGACGTTCGGCTTCGACGCGCGCCGTCTCGGCCTGCTTCTCGCCCTCGTATCTTGCGGCCTTGAGTTTTGCGGCCTCGCTTTCTGTCCGCAGCGCCTGGTTCTCGTCGCGCAGCCGTGCGAGCTCGACGCGCTTTTCACGCAACTGATCGTTTGCTGAACCGAGATCACGTTCAGCCAGTTCGCGTGCACGTTGTTCCTTTTCCAAAGCAGCGCGAAGCTGGCCCACCTGGCGTTCCAACTCATCCGCGTTTTTCTCTGCCGCACGAACTGCCTCATCACGACGGCGAATTTCATCACGATTCTTCCGCGCGACGCGTCTCACGCCCGCGACTTCTTCAGCATGCACACCTGCCGAGGTCGCTTTTCTTGCTTCGATATCTACTTCCGCGACCGGTTGGCCCAAACGCCATGCCTTCTCCGCATTCTGTAACTGATCTTCAGCGGCCTGCAGTTCGTCAGGCGCATCCTGGGAAGCGCCCGCGTATTTCGCGAGGTTCACGGCTTGTCGTGCGCCAAGTAACGACACCGGAGTTTCACGATAATCGCGATCGGCGATCTCGGGAACGTTCACATTGCGGAAATAGTCGCTGGAGTTGCCGATGTAACGAACGTCGACGGTTTCCACCGTGCTTCCGTTCGGACGTTGCGGCGGCAAGTTTTCCATCACCACCATCTTGCTCGGCACTTTCATCAGGAAGTGTGGCTCGGCAGTGAGAATCAACGCGAACGTCTGCAACGGCGTGGTGACGTCGAGCTTCGAGTCGACAAACATACTGCCGCCGCGTTTGATCTCGCCGAGATTGTCGACCTGGCCGTTAGGAGAGATCGCCCAGAGAACGTAAGTCGTGTAAATGCCGCCCAGTTCGGAAGCGCGCGGCAGATCGTCGATGTTCAGTTCGACGCGCGTGCCACGGCGTCCCGCGCGTTTGACCTTGGCCTCGCCTTTCAAACGCGGCAACAGTGTCGTACCGCGAAACTTCACCGTCACCGTTTCGTCCAACGGATAGGTAATCGCTACGGTTTTTCGTTCAACGTCTTGTTGCGCCACGGCTGTGGCCACAGACAACAACCCGATAACGAACAGCGAAAGAAGGCGCTTATAAAGGGAACTTGTGGTCATGGCAGCAATCTCCTGGTGCTCTTGATGCCGTAAATACGCGCATTGTTGCCGAAGGACAGGGTTAGGTCAAGACAAGTTTAGCCACGGATTTCACGGGGAGACACGGACTTATCGGCGGTGACGCAGAGCGTCCTTAGTTTTGCGGTAGGCTGCGATCTGGATCACGAGCACAGTAATTCCCGAGAGCAGCAGGAGATGGATCCAGCCTGCCGGGCGCACAATCAACATGATGAGCCAGCCAACTAACAGGCCAGATCCGATCCACCAAAGCATTAGGGAATCTCGTTTAGCTTGTAACCAACGCCACGCACAGTCAGTACGTAGCGCGGGTTCTTCGGATCGGCTTCAAGCTTCTTTCGCAAACGATTGATGTGCGGATCGATATTGCGTTGGTAGCCTTCGTAATCCGTGCTCCAGACGCGATCCAGCAACGCATTGCGAGACCACGCGCGGCCCGGCTCTGACGCGAGCAGTTCGAGAATCTGAAACTCGAGCGGCGTTAGATCAATGCGGGAGCCGTCGCGAATGACTTCGTGACGGCGTTTGTCGATTACGAGATCGCCGACTTCGATGCGTTCGCCATCGGTTTCCGGCGGCGCTGCGCCGCCACGGCGCAACAAGGCTTCAACTCGATATTCGAGCTCGCGTGGGCTAAACGGCTTTGCCAGATAGTCGTCGGCGCCGGCCTCAAAGCCTGCGACTTTGTCTGAAAGCGCGTCGTGCGCAGTC
>DATNJO010000273.1:0-2437 GCA_035603895.1 Pyrinomonadaceae bacterium | reverse complement strand
TAAGGCGATGCAACTCCAAAGTATCCAAATCCATTTGCTCGCTGGCGAGCCTTCTGGAAAAACCAGCCGTCCTTCCCCCTTAGCCGCGTTAAGTATCTCAAGTTTTCCTTTGCTATGGGCCAGAACGTTCCCTTCCATATCCCTGAACTCTTCACTGTATTCGTCGCCTCCCTGAGCCGGGATTGAGCGCCCGGTCTCGCGCGAAACGTAGCGGAGCACGAGCCCGTGGGATGTGCCGACGATGCTGGCGAGGACCCTTTCACCTGGGCGCAGGAAGTAGAGGGACCGTCGGCCTCCCTGTCGGGTGGTGATCTGGATCGGCAGGTTGACACCCACACCCAAGCCGATAAAGGACATATCGACGGTCGTTGCCAGAAAGGGGTTGATTAGGAACGGGGAAATGCCGAGCCGATCAGTTGCGGCATCGATGTCGGCTGGATGGTCCACTTCGGCCTGTAGACGGGCTATTAACAAACTCTGAGAGGAGTTCTCCGTCTTGACTTGTCGTTCAATGTTCATTTCGTTCTCCTTAGTCTATTCTCAAAATCGCCTTCGTGCTTGCATCGATATGTGACTTTTGTTTGCTGAAACGTAACGCGGCGCAAACTTGAGGCGGGAGGTACTAACAAAAACAAAGCGAGCGACCAAACAGTCGCTCGCTCTTATAAATTGCTGACTTGGGCAGAACTTTCAGGCGGTCTTGTTCTTTTCATCCCAGAGCATGGGCTCCCACAACTCCACCTTGTTCCCATCCGGATCCATGATCCACGCGAACTTCCCGTTTTCGGCGGATTCGGGGCCTTGAATGATTTCGACTCCGTCTGCACGCAGTTGGGCCAGCATCTCGTCGAGATTGTCGACGCGATAGTTGATCATGAAAGACGAGTCGCTGGGGCTGAACCACTGGCTATCTTTTTTCGCGACGTTCCATACGGTGAGTCCTTTGTCTTCAGCGGTGTCATCCGGCCATTTCAGAATCGCGCCGCCCCAGCTTTCCAGCGACATACCCAAGTGCTTCTGATACCAGGCTGCAAGCGCGACGCTGTCGTTTCTGCTCTTGAAGAAGACGCCGCCGATTCCAGTAACTCTCGCCATCGTTGCCCTCCATCTGTTGTTGGATTTGATAAGAAGCTCATGCTGTTCCTTCAAGGATAAACCTCGTTACCCCCTCCGGATCATCCCACATTGGTACGTGCCCCCAGTAGTCTTGACCTTCTCGCCAGATCACATTTTTACCTTCGGGGATTTCGTGGCGCAAACGGGCTACAGGCGGCAGTAACAAATCACGCTTTCCAAAAGCGATGTTGACTCGAATGTTTTTGGAGATCGTCTTGCCGCCCCTAAAGGGATCTTTCATACTTTCGCGAAATTTTTTTAGAGCAGACTTGGATGCAAACATTGGAGCGGAGGCAAAAATATTAACCAATTCAATAGCATCCTGTTCTGGCACTTCGCGCGATACCGGAATAGCCATAACCAGTTTGCGCGTGCGTTCTCGGCGAAGCAGGGCGTAGGTTGGACCAGGTAAGAAGCGGACACCCAGGCGCGTGAGTTGAAGGACTAACTCGGAACGAAACGGGAAACGCTTCTTCCATAACCCCGCTGGTGAAAGAGCAACGATGGAGTTGACGCGAAAGCACCCGAGCTTTCCTAGCTTGGCCGCTTCCAGCGCCATATACCCACCTAAAGAGTTTCCCACGACGTCCACACAGTCGTAGTTTTCGCTGATGTGTGTTGTTTCGTCGATCTTGCTCAGCGTCTTGGCTAGCGATGCCACAAGATTGGCCGGCGTCTGCCGAGTGTCTGTGAGCGGTGGAGTGCTGCCAAAGCCGGCAATATCAAATGCCAGGACATGCCGCTCTTTCGCAAGATTGGGGAGGACCATCTTCCATGCAACGTGCGACATCCCGATTCCGTGAAGCAGAATCAATGGCCGACCTTGACCCACATCATGGTAGTGCCAGCCAAGCTCGTGGTTCGGACAGAAAAGGCAACTACGGTTATTGGGAGATTGGACTTTCGGTTCCATTTTCTTCAACACATAAGCGAAGCTACCGAACTATGTGTAACAACAGAATTGCTCAGTTTCTTTCACCTACCTCACGCTGCAACTCATTGATGGCCGCAATTCCCGACTCTTGAGCTGAATCAAATGATGATAGCGAAGCTCCTACTCACTTCTAAGCGCCATCATCGGATCCACTTTCGTTGCTCGACGTGCAGGCAGATAACAGGCGAGCACCGCTACGGCTATCACGAAGAGCACCACTCCAGCGAAGGTCGCGGGATCGGTTGCGGTCACGCCGTACAGCAGACTAGCCAGGAGACGCGTCGCAGCCACCGCTAACATCACTCCGATCACAGCTCCAATTAACGTCAGGCCCATGCCCTGCTTGACGATCAGCTTTATGACATCGCGCGTCTCCGCACCCAGGGC
>DATNJO010000272.1:0-3469 GCA_035603895.1 Pyrinomonadaceae bacterium | reverse complement strand
GACACCGATTCACTTTCGCTAATGTTTGGGACCTGCCGTTCGGGCGTGGCAGACGCTGGGGCGGTGACATGCCGAAGGCGGTTGACTTTGCTGTTGGCGGGTTCCAATTAAATAACATCGTCGTCTGGCAGACTGGGCCGGTCTTCAACGTGACTTGTAACGGTGGCCGCGTCGATCTGATCGGCGATCCGAATCCTACTCAAGCGCAACAGGATCAAGGTCTCGAACTCAACCGTGCCGCTTTTCGGTGCGCGACAACGCCGATCTTCCCGAGCGATCCGGGAAGTCCGCATATCGGAAGTCTGGGCCGCAACGTTTTCCGGGGCCGGCCGCAGTTTTATTGGGATGCGTCGCTATTCAAGAATTTCCCGGTCAGCGCGATCAGCGAAGCGTTCAACGTGCAGTTTCGCTTTTCCGCGTACAATGTGCTAAACCGTGTGAATCGTTCGTTCCCGAATGGCGACATCAACAACGGGACTGACTTTGGTCGCGACATCAACGAACAGCGGCGGAGGCAGATGGAGTTCTCCCTCAAACTTATCTTCTAGTGTGTTCACAAAGAGGCACAAAAAGCACAAGGCAGTTTGGATTGCGTTAGGTGCTTTTTGTGCTTCTTTGTGGTTTTCCTTCCCAGTTCACGCTCAGGCTCCATCAAGTGAAGCGGAAACTGCCGCGCGGAAAGCTGTCGCTGCTAATCCCAAAGACGCGGATGCCCATGCCTTGCTCGCGTTGATTCTCGATCAGCGCGGTCAACCAGACGAAGCTGAACGTGAATATCAAACGGCCCTCCAGTTGAAGCCGAACCTCGTCTCTGCCTTGTCTAATTACGGTGTGTTGCTGGCACGCACGAATCGTCCCGCGGAAGCGATTGCGAAGTTTGAAGAAGTGTTACGGATCGACCCGAAACACGAGCGCGCGATCTTCAACCTGGGCGCGCTTTACGCAGCGCGCGGAGATTATCAGAGTGCGGTGCCTTTGCTCGAGAAGGCTGTGGGCCAGCCTGCTTGCAAACCCGGCATGCGCGAGCCCGGCGACCGCGCGTTGTTGCTGACGTTGGTGAACGCATACGTGCACATCGATCGCCGTCAGGACGCGCTCTCTTTATCGCGTTGTCTTGAAGATACCAGCACGGGTGATGCGCGTACATTGTTCACGTTGGCGTTGAGCCTCGCGGAGGCGCACGAGTACGCAGAAGCGGTGCGGCTGTTTCGACGCACAAACGAGTTGCGTCCGAACACGTACGAAGTGCTCTACAACCTGGGCCTCGCACTCTACAACCTCGATCGGTTGAGCGAAGCAACCGAGGCGCTGACAGCGGCTAAAGCACTCAAACCTGCGGAAGCCGATCCGCTTTACCGGCTCGGTCTCGTTGCTTCGGCGCAGAACGACACCAAAGCCGCGTTGATGTACTGGATGCACGCACTCGAGTTGCGGTCTCTGTTTCCTGAAGTGAACTTCATGATCGGCGAAGAGTTGCTGAAGAGTAGGCTCCCGGAGAAGTCGATTCCGTTTTACGAACTTGCGCTGGAGCAGAGCAAGGGCCAACTGGTCTATCACCTGCGGCTTGGCGTGGCGAATGTGCGCGGGCAGTTTTACGAACGCGCGCGCGAGGTCTTCACGCGTGCACTCGAACGTTATCCTGATAATGCAAACCTTTATTTCCTCCTGGGCTACTCGGCACGCGCGGAGGGTCAATACGATCAGGCAGTTGCTGCGTTTCAGAAAATGTTGAAGCTGGAGCCTGACAATCCGGATGCGCTTGCCAGTCTTGGTTACATCGCGAGCCAGCGTGGCGAGAACGTCGAAGCAGAGCGTTTGTTGCGGCGCGCCATTCAACTCAATCCACAAGCGTTTCCCTCGTATCACGATCTCGGCCGTTTGCTGGTGAAGCTGAAGCGGTACGACGAGGCGTTGCCGCTGCTGAAACGCGGCGTCGAACTCAACGACAAGGACCCGGGCATCCGTTATCAACTCTTTCTGGCTTACTCACGTTTGAAACAAAAGGCTGAAGCCGATAAGGAACTGGCTGAATTCAAGCGGCTCGATGAACTCAACCGGCACGGCGCCACGCCGTTGAGCCAGAATGCAAAGCCCGGCTCCGGGATGGAAGGCGAGATCTTGCCACCATTACCGGCGGCGGCCTCTGGCGATAGTGCAAAGCCTCGAACACCTTAGATTGGAGCCGGACCTTTGCCACGCGCCGCATTCCTCGCGTTCATACTAACGATCTTCTCAATTAGCGTCGTTGGTCAAAGCGCGCCAACAGTAACGAAAGTCGACCCTCCATCGTGGTGGGCCAATCACACAATCAATCCAATCCGGCTCTTAATCCGTGGTAAGAACCTCTCCGGTGCGCGGGTGCGTTCAGGTAATGCGCGACTGACCGTAACCAACCTTAGACAAAACTCAAACTACTTATTCCTTGACCTCAACATCAGTCCCGGAACTCAGCCAGGCAAATATGCTTTGCTACTGGAGACGAAACCAGGTAAAGCGGAAGTACCGTTCACCGTTGAAGGAAGTCGTAACACAGATAAAAACTTTCAGGGGATAAACAGTGATGACGTGATCTACCTGATCATGATCGATCGTTTCGCGGATGGAGATCGGTCAAACAATGCGTCAGACGATTTTCAAAACGCACGCTCCTATCACGGCGGCGACTTGCGTGGCATCATCGATCGGCTGCCGTACTTGAAAGATCTCGGCGTCACCGCGCTTTGGTTGACGCCGTGGCACGACAACTGGAACGGCGTGAATCGTTGCGATAAGCCGTGGTGCCCGAACACGTATTATCACGGCTATCACACGATCGATTATTACGCGGTCGAAGATCGTTTCGGCGATCTCGCAACGTTGCGGGAATTGGTCGTTAAGGCTCATGCGCTGGGTTTGAAAGTTATTCAGGACCAGGTGGCGAATCACGTTGGTTCGCAGCATCCGTGGGTCAAGGATCCGCCGTTGCCAAACTGGTTTCACGGCACGCTGGCCGATCATCAGCTCAACACTTTCAAAAACAGCGTCTTACTTTCGCCGCATTCTCAGCCACAGGAAGTGCGCAGGGTGCTCGACGGCTGGTTCAGCGACGATCTGCCGGACATGAACCAGGAAGAGCCGGAAGTGGCGCGCTACGAGATTCAGAATGCGCTGTGGTGGGTTGGTGTCACCGGAATCGACGGCATTCGGCAGGACACGATTCAGTACATGCCGCGAACGTTCATTCGCGATCTTTCAAACGCGTTGCATCGCCAGTACCCAAAGCTGTGGATGGTGGGCGAGGTTTTCGAACGCGACGCGGCTCATACTGCTTTTTTCATTGGCGGCCACACGGGTTGGGACGGGATTGATACGAAACTTGATTCGGTTTTCGATTTTGCGCTTTGGAATACTTCGCTCAACGTTTTCACTAACAAGCTTCCGTTGCGCGCGCTACGCGATCAGTTGAAGTACGACGCGCTCTATCCCGATC
>DATNJO010000271.1:0-6494 GCA_035603895.1 Pyrinomonadaceae bacterium | reverse complement strand
AGGTTTATCGAATCGCCGGACCTCGAAACCGATCTCGGCAAACGCGATCGCGCGATGCTTGAGCTGATGTATGCGACCGGTGTGCGTGTTGCGGAGCTGACGACGTTGAACATTTCAGATGTTGACCTGCACAACCGTTTGATTCGTGTTACCGGCAAACGCCGCAAGCAGCGGATCGTTCCGTTTGGCGATCCGGCCGGCGATGCGCTTCGTGGTTATCTTCAGGTTCGTGAAAAGTTTCTACTGAACGCGCCGATCTCAAAGCGAGATGAAGAAGTGTTGTTTTTGAACTACCAGGGAACGCGCATCACGACTCGCTCAGTGGGAAGAATGGTCGAGAAATACATTCGCCTCTGCGCGGGCATGCACAACATCAGCCCGCACGCTCTGCGACACTCGTTTGCCACGCACCTGCTCGACAGCGGCGCCGACCTGCGCGACATCCAGGAACTGTTGGGCCACGCGCGTTTGTCGACGACACAGATCTACACGCACGTTTCGATGGAGAAGCTGGTCGAGGTTTATGACAAAGCCCACCCGAAAGCGTGACTCTTTCAGTTGACAGGATTTACAAGGTTAACAAGATGAGTTGAAGTCAGTTGGCATGACATCGATTCATGACGCTCTAAGCCATCTTGTCAAATCTTAAAGCGTCGGTAGATCGTCGTCGCCGTTCTGGCTTTCGATGATTGCCTGGCAGGCAGCGTCGTAACGCGCGGTGGGAAGCGCTTCAAGCCGGCGTTCATCGATTGGTTTATCGCAACGCGCGCAGGTGCCGTAACTGCCTTCCTTGATCCGCAACAAAGCCTGATCGATGTCGGCAACGACTTGTGAGCTGCGCTCGCCCAAACGAAGCGCGATCTCTTTGTTTAGATCCTGCACTGAAAGGTCCACGCTGTCCTTCACACCATCGTCGTAGAGTTCCAGCGCGGCTGCCTGGTCCGTGCGAATCTGCTCGGTGTATTGGCGTAGTTGATTGAGAAGAAGGGTTTGAAAGTGTTTCAGTTTTTCGGCGTCCATGGTTTTAACGGGCGCCAGTATACCATTAGTCGCCAACTGAGTCTGGCAACGGCTTCACAACATTGGTAACACTTTGTTTCGACCTCGCGCGCTTTCCGAGCCACGCGAAGAAGCGGCGCAACGCGAGTCCGAGTCCGGTCAACACGAGCACTGCGCCTCCCATCGACACAGCACCCGCAATCGTTTGCCCGGCGATGCCCAACACTTCGCCGGTGTGAGCAAAGCGTAGGATCGAACGAAGCTGGCGGCCACGGCTGTATGACGAAAACGGTTCCCAACGAACGATTTCACCGGTCGTTCGATCCAGCACCAGTTGGGCGCGTTTTTGTGGTTGACCGCCGGTGCCGCTATCGATGTTGAAGGTGAGTTGCGGCGCGTTCGAAAGTGGCAACGAGATGCTTTGCCAATCACCAACCTGTTGTTCCGCGCGGAGCCATGCGGTGTCGAGATCGTTGAACGTAACTGACGCGTCTTTGTTCTCACGCGCGTTCGTGTTTGGTTGATTGGCCCGCGGAGCCGGCGGTGTTTCACCAACGATTCGATAAACCAGATTGCCGGCCCACGTGTAAGAGATCACGACCGACGACAGCACGATGACGAACAGCGGAACTGAGGACCAGAATCCGATCGTGTTGTGCCAGTTGAAGTCGCGCGCTTTCGCAGGCAGACCGCGCTTGAACCACAGTACGTTTAGGACTGACTTCATGTTCCAGTTTCGCGGCCACCATAGATAGAAGCCACTGATCACCAGAAACAGAAAACCGAGATTGCACGCGCCGGTAATCGCACGCGCCACGTTGCGATTATCGCCCTTCGCGCCGAGCCAACGATGCCAATCGGTCATCGTGCGAAAGAAACTTCTGACTCGCTGCGAGCCTTCGCCAAGAACGTTTCCCGTGTAGGGGTTTACAAAGAGTGGAGTGGTTTCGCGGCCAAACCCGACCTCGGCTGGTGCGGTTGGATCGGATCGCAGCGTGATCGACGCCGGATTAGTTCCGCGACTGTTGCGCGCGTGTTCGATTAACGTCGCGACCGGAAGACGCCGTGCTTCCGCGGATGGCGGCGCGGATTTATACGCGTGCGTGTCGGCCCACAACGTGATCTGCTTCTCGTACGCGAGCAACACACCGGTCACACACATGATCAGGATCACCACGCCGGCGATCGCGCCCACGGGCAGGTGACACCAAAAGATTATCTTGCGAAGACGTTTCATAAACTCTTACACGTCGGCCCAGCGGCGCAAAAGATTGTGATAAAGGGAAGTCAGTTCGACGACTGAAGTGTGATCCGGCACGTCGCCGGCGAGACGCTGGATCGCGACGTCGAGATCAAACAGCAGCGTGCGTTCGCCGTCGTCGCGTACCATGCTCTGAATCCAAAAGAACGACGCGGTTCGCGCACCGCGTGTGACCGGCCGAACGTGATGCACGCTACTCGCCGGATAAAGAACCAAGGATCCGGCGGGAAGCTTCACTGAATGCAGGCCGTACGTGTCTTCGACCACCAACTCGCCGCCGTCATACTCTTCGGGATTAGTGAAGAAGAGCGTCGCGGCGAGATCCGTGCGCACGCGATGCGGCGTTCCCGTTACCTGTCGAATCGCATTATCCACGTGGTTTCCAAACGACTGTCCGTCTTGATAGCGATTGAAGAGTGGCGGAAAAACTTTCAACGGCAAAGCGGCTGCCATGAATAGCGGGTTGCGTTCGAGCGCGGCGATGATCGTATCGCCGAGTTTCCTGGCGTGCTCGTGATCTTCGGGAAGTTGCAGGTTGTCTTTCGCGAGCGCGGATTGATGTCCCGCAGTAACGCGCCCATCAACCCAATCGGCGGCCTCGAGCAGTTCGCGGCAACTCGCAACCTGTTCGGCTGTTAACACGTCTGGAATCTGCAACAACATCAGATCAAAAACGGAAGCTCGTGCTAATCATCGCAGCGCGTCCTGGTCCAGGCACGATGTGGCCGCCGCCGATGCGATCGAAGTAGTACTTGTCCGTCAGGTTATAGAGATTCAACTTCAGATCGATATGATTCGTGAGCGGATACGAAGCCATCGCGTCAAACGTCCAGTAAGCATCGACGACGCGTGTATTGATCGTGTTGCCGAAGCGTCGATCTACAAAACGTGCGCCGCCGCCGAAAAACAGACCCGACGGCAGTCGATAGGTGGACCACACGTTGAACGAATTTGGCGGCGTGTTGACGAGTTCTTTGCCGATCTCAGCGGGCGTGTTTGAGTCGACCGTGGTGCTGTCGAGAAATGTGTAACCCGCGAGCACTTGCCACGCTCTCGTGATGTTTCCTTCAACACTCAGCTCGACTCCGTCCACACGTTGTTTGCCTTCCAGGACTTGTGGCGGATCGCCGGGCAACACTCCGGGAGTTCGCGCATTCTGTTTCTCGACGCGAAAGACTGCGCCACTCAGCAACATGCGTCCGTTAAAGAAGTCCCACTTGCTTCCGGCTTCAACGGTGTAGGTTTTCTCCGGATCGATCACGGTGTTTGCCGTGTTGTATGACAAACCTTCCAGTGATGGATTCAACGACGTTCCGTAAGACGCGTAAATGGAACCTTGCTGCGCGGGTTTGAACACCACTCCGGCGCGCCCGCTCAACATGCGATCGACGCGCGACACCGGTGTACCCGTCGTGGATATTCCGTCGGCGTCGAATCGATCGAAACGCAGTCCTCCGTTTAATTCCCATTTCTTGCCGAGTTTCGCGGTGTCAAAGAGATAAACGGCTTGCGAGTTTGCGGTGACGTCGCCAACGATCGGACTCTCCGTGATCGTGCCGGTGAAAACGTCGTCCGGATTGGGATCGAACAACGTCGTCAACATGTTTGGCGCGGTGCGCGTGTGACGAACGTTGCTCTCGCGCGTGAAATCAGCGCCCGTGACGAGTGCGTGCTCGACGCCGCCAGTGTTGAAACGCGCGAGGAGATCCGTTTGGTTGTCCCAAACCTTGTCGTCCGTTTGCCACGAACGTAGTTCGCGGTTGATGGCGGTGGAGTTGTTGTTGGCAAAGCGCGGCGGAGTGGCGATCGAATCGCGCGACGAATTGGCGAATCGAAATTGATTGCGAAGTGAAAGCGCGTCGTTGAAGTCGTGTTCGAACTTCAGTGTAACGAGATCGGAGTTCAGTTTTTCAAAGTCGCGATCGCGCAGGCCGTAGAACGTGTTGCGCGGCACTGGTGCGGGACGATCGCGAAACTCAACGAGCGCGTTGTTTGTAACCGGCACCCACGGAATACCGTAATCGGAGATGTTGTCTTGTTTGAGTTTGTAATAGCTAACCGTGAAGCGTGTTGGTTTGCCGAGCCCGAACGTTAATGACGGCGCCACACCCCATCGATCGAAGTTCACCACGTCGCGGCCCGCGACACCGGAATGATGGCCCAACAGGTTCAGACGAAAACCTACGCTGTCGCCGATTGGCAGATTGATGTCGGCGGTTGCGCGTCGCGTGCGATCGGTGCCGAAGTCGAGTGTGCCGCTGAAGGCGCGTTTCAATCCGGGTGTTTTGTTTAGTAAGTTGATCGAGCCGCCGGTCGAACCGCGGCCCGTGTAAACCGAGCCTGGTCCTTTCACCACGTCAACCTGTTCGAGGTTGAAAGGATCGCGCGCTTGCGGACTGATGTCGCGCACGCCGTCGACGAAGATATCGTTACGTGCGCTGAAGCCTCTGAGCGTCAGGTTGTCGCCGGCTGGATTGCCGCCTTCACCGGCAGTGATCGTTAGGCCGGGAACGTTTTTCAAAACGTCGCGCAGTGTAGTTGCGCCCTGTTCTTCGATCACTTCTTTCGAAATGACGGTGACTGTTTGCGGCGTATCGACCAGTGGCTGCGTGTATTTTGGCGAAGAGAGAATCAGGCGCGCATCGTCTCTGACTTCGACCTGTTCGGCCTTGGCGCGAATTTCGAGAACTACCGTGCGCCGATCGCTGAAGCGATAACTGATGCCGGTGTCGCGCAGTATCTCGCGCAGTGCCTGATCGATCGTGAAACGGCCTTTGACACCCGGCGAAGAGATGGGCCGCATCGCATCGTCGGGGATGACTACTTCGATACCGGAGATTTGCTGAAAGGCAATTAAGACTGATTCGAGGGTGCCGGAAGGAATATCGAAAGTAAATTGTCGTTGAATCTGTTCGGTAGCGGCTTCGTCGTTTAGCCTGGCTTTTCCGAGAACTATTTGATGACTATTCGCGGGGCAGTAGGCGACGAGCATGCCTAGCGTGCCGATGGCGACGATCCAATACTTAGGTCCACGCCGACGCGCTCTTCGGGCGCGCTTCCTGGATTTGGCTTGCATTGTTCCGGCTCCTCCGACAAATTGTCTGAAATTGAAATCCGTTTTCAATTTCAGGAAAGAGGCAGAATAATGGAGAGTTGGGATTTGGTCAAGTCTGGTTTTGTGTTTTTGAGGGTGCGATAAGCATCGCGGCTAATAGCGGGATGGTGAGTTCGTGATGGCCCGTGATCGTAAAGCCTTCACCGGCGCCTTTTTCGGTGGGCCGGCGCACGACGTTGGTCAGTGGACGATAGGATTGAATGAAGTCGAAATTCGCGGTCGTGATGTTGGAAAAGGGATGGCCCAGGTTACGGACCAACGTGACGCACTTCAGAAAAACTTCCGGTAGGACCACCGCTGAACCGATGTTGAGATAAACACCACCGCCGTCCATTCGCCGCACCAGTTCGGCGAGCAGTCGGAAATCTGTATGCGTGGTTGTGCCCAAACTTGCGCCGTCGGCGGTGGGATGAAAATGCGTGATGTCGCCGCCGATTGTTAGATGGATTGTGAACGGAACCTTCGACTCGTACGCCGCGCAGAGCAGTGAGTATTGCTGGTGTTGCGGCTTCATCTTTATCAAACTTCGTCCAACTGCTTCCCCAAGTCCGATCTGATCTGCAGCTCCATCGTGCGCGGCTTGATTGAGCAGTTTCCCGGTTTCATCTGCTCCACCAAAAACACCTTCCGCGAGTGTGGCGTCGACGTCTTCCGAAGTCGACCCGTTCATCGCGATCTCCGCATCATGGACCAGCACCGATCCATTTGCCGCGATCGCCGATACAAACCCACGCCTCATCAGATCGATAATCAGCGGGGCCAATCCGGTCTTAATTACGTGCCCTCCCATCCCCCAGATGATCGGCTTCCCCAACTCCCTCGCCCTCTGCATCCGTTCAACGATCTTCCTGAGCGTCTGCACGGCGAGCACATTCGGCAGTCCCTCCAGAAACTCCCCCAACGACGCCTGATCACTTAGCGCCCGCGCAAAATCATTTAGCTTAACTTTACTGGTGCGTGAGGCAAGCGGATACGTCCTCACCTTATCTAATTCGAGCGGCCGAAAATCGTCGTAGATTGATGGCATTGAAGACGAAAGTATAGCATGCGCGATCCAGCACGTTTTTACTGAGAGTGGGAGCCGTTGCCGTTACGTCCGAGGCGGCCGTTCAATAGGGG
>DATNJO010000270.1:0-2704 GCA_035603895.1 Pyrinomonadaceae bacterium | reverse complement strand
GGACGAGGCCGATCGGTTGGAAGCTCGAGCACGGGAGGCGCACCTGCCAGCCGTTCACGCCAGTAAGCGAGGTGGTGGTCCAACTCTTCACTCTGAAGCCGCTCGCGTTCCCACAGCGCATAGTCCGCGTACTGGATCGGTAGCTCGGGAAGTGGCGAGGCGGCGCCGCGGCTGAAAGACGGATAGAGAGCACCCACCTCTTTGATGAATACGTCCAGCGACCAGCCGTCGCTGGCGATGTGGTGCTTCGTCAGCAGCAGCACGTGCTCCTGCGCGTCGAGTCGCAGCAGACGCGCGCGTAGCGGCGGCGCGTGTTCGAGATCGAATGGCAGCCGCGCCTCGTCTTCGGCTATGTGTTGGGCGTGGTCCATTCGCCGCGCCGCCGCGATGTGCGTCAGGTCAGTGATTGGTAACTCGAATCTAACTGGTGCGTGAACCACTTGTCGTGGCTGTCCGTTGTCGAAGGAGAACGTTGTGCGCAATACTTCGTGACGGCGAACGATTTCGGTCAGCGTAGCGTTCAACGCATTGAGGTCGAGCCGGCCCGTGACGCGAATGGCCATCGGGATGTTGTAGGCATTTGAGTCGGGCGCAAGTTGTTGGATGAACCAGAGCCGTTGCTGTGCGTAGGACAGCGGCAGTGGTCCAGCCTCGCGTTCTCGTGCCGACGGATGGCGGGCTGGGCCAGCCTTGCTCAGACGCAGATTGAGTAGTGCAACGCTTGGAGCCTCGAACAGCGTGGTGATGTCCAGCTCAAGATCGAGTGTGGAGCTCACCATGCTGATGAGCCGCACCGCAAGCAAACTGTGCCCGCCGAGTTCGAAGAAGTTATCGTCAATCCCGACGCGTTCGAGACCCAATACCTCCGCGAAGAGCGAACAGAGTATTTCCTCCTGCGGTGTCCGCGGTTCTCTCGACGTTGCAGCCGATCTCGCCTGCGGTTCGGGCAGCGCCTTGCGATCGAGTTTCCCGGTCAGGTCCAGTGGCAGGGCGTCAAGCAGACTGATCGACGAAGGGACCATGTAGCCGGGAAGACGTTGGGCCACGCGTCGGCGAAGTGCGTCGAGATCGATGTCGTCAGATGTCGCAACGATGTAGGCGGCAAGTCGTTTGCCGCTGGCGTCGTCGTCGCGCGCCACGACTGCTGCCTCTGATACATCAGGATGGTCCAACAGCACCGCCTCGATCTCGCCCAACTCGATGCGAAAGCCGCGAATCTTCACCTGGCCGTCGACTCGCCCGAGGAATTCGATCTGCCCGTCGGGAAGAAAACGCGCGCGGTCGCCGGTGTGGTAAAGCCTTTGGCCAGGACGCTTGGCAAACGGATGTGGACCGAATTTTTCCGCCGTCAGACTGGCGTTGCCGAGGTAGCCGCGCGCAAGGCCAGTGCCTCCGACAAGGATCTCGCCTGTGATGCCGGTCGGAACGGGCTGCTGTTGCTGGTCCATGATGTAAATCTCGACGTTGGCGAGTGGATGGCCTATCGTCGGCCGGTCGGACGAATTACGAATGCGGCAGACTGAGGAGTTAACGGTGCACTCAGTTGGACCATAGACATTGAAGAAGTCCATGCGGTCCTGTCCTGCAAGTGTTTGCCAGAGCTGTTCGTCTATCGGCTCGCCGCCGACAAGCACCAGCCGCGCCGGCATTTCCGGTTTCTCGATCAATCCGGCATCGATCAGCAGTCGCAGTTGTGAAGGCGTGAAGTCGAGCACGTCGAGTGCGTGCCGCTCTACGTACGCGAGCATCGCGTCGGCGTCCTGCCGAACTATTTCGGGAATGACGTAGACCGTGTGGCCGAAAAGCAGAAGTAGCAGGCGCTCGACACAAGCGTCGAAGGCGAGCGGCGCATTGAGGCTAACGCGCAGGCCCGACGCCGAGGGGTGATGCGTGTAAATGGCTTGTTGGTGTGCGAGCGCGAGGTTGACTGCCGCGCGGTGGTCCACCATCACGCCTTTCGGCCGGCCGGTCGAGCCCGAAGTGTAGATGACATAGGCCAGGTTATCGGGACTGGCCGCTTCTTCTAGTTTGGTCGCTTCCGAGTTTTCGTCGTCATCAATGCAGATAGGCATTGCGTCGGTCGCTGGTAGCTCGTCGAGCAGGTTTTGCTCGGTGACGAGTAGCGGGATCGCGGAGTCTTCCAACATGAAGGCGATGCGGTCGAACGGATACGACGGATCGAGTGGAACATAAGCCGCGCCGGATTTGAGCACGCCCAGTGCGGCGACGACCATGCCGGTCGATCGCGAGATGTGGATGCCGACACGTGTATCAGCAGTGACACCAAAGTCGAGCAGCCTTCGCGCCAGCCGATCCGCACGCTCATTTAGTTCTGCGTAGGTCAACCGTTCTTCGCCACAGACAACAGCGACTCTGTCGGGCGTGCGCGCAGCCTGTTGTTCGAACAACTTGTGAATAGAATCGCCGACGGTGTACGTAGCTTCCGTCTTACCCCACACTTCGAACAGCTTTCGCTGCTCAGTCTCACCAATGAGCGGCAACGAAGAGAGGTGCTGCGTCGCGTCCGAGGCCACGCCTTCGAGCAAGTTACACAGATGCGCGCCCATGCGCGCGATGGTCTCGCGGTCGAAGATGTCGCTGTTGTAACCGATGGCGCCGGTGAGTCCTTCGGGAGCTTCGCTCATGTCGAGTATGAGATCGAATTCCGAAGTGGTGAAGTCCAACTTGGGAAAGCTGAGAGTGA
>DATNJO010000269.1:0-4254 GCA_035603895.1 Pyrinomonadaceae bacterium | reverse complement strand
AGCTGACAGGCCCGAGGTGTTGCGCATCGAGGGTGTGGCGAACACACGCGTCGTCGCTGATGTGAGCCGGGTCGAGTTGCTAAAGGTCCAGGAAGGTCCGCAGACCGCCGGCGACATCGTATCGTCCGATGTCACCGCAGTGGCAGCGGTCGATCCGGAAGAATGGTGGCGGATCGCGGAAGCCGAAGGCTATGTCGTGTTGCTCTCGTGGTCCGAGACTGGCGAGACTGGAAGCTACGACGTTTTGTTAACGCGCGATGCCCGCCGCCGTTGGTTGCCAGTTAGTGCCAACGGGCGATCGAAGGATTGTAGAGCTTACGCCAACAACCCACTGCGTCCGCGCTCGATGCAGAGTTTTACTCGCAATTTGGTGCCGCAGTTGCGTGCCTTCCTGATGGAACGTCTGCCGGAATACATGTTGCCGTCAGTCTTCGTGTTGCTTGACGAGGTTCCTCTTACTCCGAACGGCAAGGTTGACCGTCGCGCTTTGCCGGCGCCGACTCAAGGGCGCGCGGAACTCGGAAGCTCCGAGCGATGCACGCCGGTTGAGGAACTGCTCGCAGGCATTTGGAGCGAACTGCTCGGCATCGAGCAAGTCGGCATCAATGACAACTTCTTCGAGCTCGGCGGCCATTCACTACTGATTACGCAACTGCTTTCGCGTGTACGACAAGGCTTCTCCGTCGAACTGCCACTGCGATATCTTTTCGAAGCTCCAACCGTGGCCGGACTCGCCGCCCGGATCGAGGAAGCAATCCGCGAGGACGCCGGCCTGCAAGCGCCGCCAATCGTGCCGGTCGCACGCGATAAGGAACTACCACTTTCGTATGCACAGGAACGACTCTGGTTTATCGACCAGTTCGATCCGAACAGCACGGCATACATTCTGCCTGCCGCCATCCGCTTATCGGGACGGCTCAATGTCGAAGCATTCGAACGGAGTCTCGCAGAGATCGTCCGGCGTCATGAAAGTCTGCGCACGACCTTCGCAAACGTGAACGGCCGGCCCATACAGGTCATCGCATCTGACTTACATATCCCTGTGTCGTTCGGCGATCTCTCCGCACTCGACGAAGTAGAGCGCGAGACGGCGGTTAAACGAGAGGCCGAGAGAGAGGCGAACACGCCGTTCAATCTCACCGCTGGCCCACTTGTGCGGCTGCATCTCCTGCATCTCGAAGAAACAGAGCACGTTTTGTTTTTCACCCTGCATCACATCATTTCAGATGGTTGGTCCATGGGTGTGCTCGCGAGCGAGCTGGTTACGTTGTATCAGGCTTTCGACGCGGACCAGGCGTCGCCGCTTCCTGAACTTTCGGTCCAATACGCTGACTTCGCTGTTTGGCAACGCGAGTGGCAGCAGGGCGAGTTCCTCGAAAAGCAACTTGCCTACTGGAAAGCCCAACTCGAAGGCGCACTACCAGTACTCAACCTGCCAACCGATCGGCCGCGCCCGGCGGTCCAGTCTTATCGCGGCGCACAGGAAACATTTGCACTGCCGCGCATTCTTTCCGAAGAGTTGGAGTCGTTCAGTCGGCGCGAAGGTGTGACGCTGTTCATGACATTGCTCGCGGCCTGGCAGACATTGCTGCACCGTTACAGTGGACAGGACGATATTATCGTCGGCTCACCGATCGCGAACCGTAATTGGGCTGAGACGGAGCCCCTGATCGGTTTCTTCGTCAATACACTCGTGATGCGGACGAACATGACGGGAAATCCGACCTTCCGCGAAATTTTGACGCAGGTGAGAGAGACCGCGCTCGGCGCCTACGCGCATCAGGATTTGCCGTTCGAGAAATTAGTCGAGGAGTTACAGCCGCAGAGGGACACCAGTTACTCACCGATCGTGCAAGTCGTGATTGCGCTACAAAACGCTCCTATGCCGGACATCGAAATGCCGGATTTGACACTCGGTTACTGCGAAGGAGAGATCGGGGCAGCGAAGTTCGATCTGACGCTGTTGCTGCAAGAAACTCCGAATGGACTACGCGGCTCGCTCCAATATCGCGGTGAGCTGTTCGATGCGACGACGATCAAGCGGATGTTGGGCCAGTTTGAAAACCTGCTGAGCGGAGTAGTGGCGAATCCGGATGAGCAGCTTGCGGCTTTGCCGTTGTTGAGCGAGAGCGAGCAACAGCACCTGTTGTACGAACTGAACGCGACGGCGACTGCTGAAGCACACGAGACTTGTTTGCAGGAATTGTTTGAAGCGCAGGTGGAGTTGCGGCCTCAGGCAGTGGCGTTGGTGTATGGAGATAGTCAGCTCAATTATCAGGAGTTGAATAGCTGGGCGAATCAAGTAGCACATTACTTGCGGGAGCAGGGAGTTGGACCAGACACACTGGTGGGTTTGTGTGTGGAGCGATCGCTGGAGATGGTGGTGGGGCTGCTGGGCATCCTTAAAGCCGGCGGTGCTTACGTGCCGCTGGACCCGAGCTATCCGCAGGAGCGGTTGGACTACATGCTCAAGGACAGTGTGCCGGCAATGGTGTTGACGCAAGCGGCGCTTGAGGAGCGGCTGGCGCTGAGTAGTGTGCGGCGGCTGCGTTTGGACGCCGATCGAGAGTTGCTGAGCAAGTACCCAACTCACAATTTGCGACCTGATGAAGTGGGACTCACCGCGGACCATCCGGCTTATGTCATATACACCTCCGGTTCTACTGGCAGACCAAAGGGCGTGATGGTTGAACACCGCCAGGTGCAGAATCTGCTGGCTGCGACGGAAGCGGATTACCAGTTCGGTGCGCACGACGTCTGGACGCTGTTTCACTCCTACGCCTTCGACTTTTCAGTTTGGGAGATTTGGGGCGCGCTGGCCTATGGCGGGCAGTTGGTGGTGGTACCCAAGTGGGTTGCGCGCTCGCCGGACGACTTTTATGAGCTGCTTCGTACGCATCGAGTGACGGTGCTCAATCAAACGCCGAGTGCGTTCTATCAGTTGGCAGATGTCGACGCCAGGCGCAGTGAGGAGTTGGCATTACGATTAGTAGTATTCGGCGGCGAAGCTTTGAACCTGAGTGGTCTTAGCGGGTGGGTCGAGCGTCGCGGGGACGAGACTCCAGCACTGGTCAATATGTATGGGATAACAGAGACGACGGTTCATGTGACTTACCGCCGTATCCGTCGCGAGGACATTACCCGCCAAGCCGGTAGCGTGATCGGCCGACCCATAAAGGGTTGGAGTATCTATCTGCTGGACGCCCATCAAGGACTAGTGCCGGAGGGGACGCCAGGTGAGATCTATGTGGGGGGCGCCGGGGTAGCGCGTGGCTATTTGAACCGAGAAGAACTAACGGCTGCGCGCTTCGTCAATAATCCTTACGTACCGGGTGAACGACTTTACAGATCAGGGGATCTAGCCCGGTATCTGAACGGAGGGGAGCTGGAATACCTGGGACGAACCGATGATCAGGTGAAGCTGCGTGGGTTCAGAATAGAGTTGGGAGAAATCGAGCAACAGTTGGTTGGGCTGGCTGATGTCAATGCGGCGGCAGTCATTGCGAGCGAGGAAGAAGGAGATGAGAAGCGGCTGGTGGCATACGTGGTGCCGAATGAGTACCCCGCGGAAGAGGAAGCACCGGAAGCTCTCAAGGCGGAGCTGATCGCCGGCTATCGCGAGGCATTATCAGCGCGGTTGCCCGACTACATGGTGCCGGCTCGTTTTGTGTTGCTGAGTAAGTTGCCCTTAACGGCGAACGGGAAGGTAGACAGGAAACGGTTGCCGGCACCAGACGCTGAGCGACCGGAGTTGGACCAAGGTTATGTTGCTCCGAGAACGGCGGTGGAAGAGTTGGTGGCCGGGATCTGGGCCGAGGTGCTGGGGCTCGAACGAGTTGGCGTCAACGACAATTTCTTTGAGTCAGGTGGCCATTCCCTTTTGGCGACTCAGGTCGTGTCGCGACTGCGTGAGGCGTTCCGCATCGAGATCCCGCTGCGCCTGTTGTTTGAGACGCCGACAGCCGGTCACCTGGCACAGCGTATCGTTGCCGAACTCGGTAGCGATACAAGAGTAGAAGCACCGCCGATGGTGCCCGTGTCGCGCGAGAGATTGATCCCTGCTTCTTTCGCACAACAGCGGCTGTGGTTCATCGAACAACTGGGAACAAGTCAGACGGCCTACAACATACCTTTCGCAGTGCGTTTGACAGGCCAGCTCGACAGGGAAGCTCTCGAAAAGTCGATCAACGAAGTGGTGGCCCGTCACGAAGTATTGCGGACGACCTTTGCTAACGTCGACGGGCAGCCGGTCCA
>DATNJO010000268.1:0-2758 GCA_035603895.1 Pyrinomonadaceae bacterium | reverse complement strand
CAACGTATCGAGGCCGAGCAGGAGCGCGCCGAACCGTTGCAGGCCGAAGCACCACCACGGGCCGTTGAACAGTCTGAGTCAACGGATGCCGGACGACGCCGCGGCCGTCGTGGTCGCCGCCGTGGACGTTGGGAACGTGGCGAAGAAGAACCCACAACCACAGCGCCAGCCCAGGAAGAGCCGGAGGAATTTGACGTTCCAGACACGCCGTTCGTCTCGGGCGATCCGTCGATCGAACGCATCGTCGACGAAGAAGAAGCTGCAACCGCCAACGGCGAGATGTTCAAAGACGCGCGGCTTCAGGAACGCATCTTCGATCAGATTCACGCGGTCGAGTTCAACATGGAAGACGACTTTCGCACTGCGGAAGTCGGTTCGTTGCTTTCGAGCGGTTTCGGCGGCGACACGTTCGAACGTGTTGCCGATGATGACGTCGAGGGAGAACCGATTCGCGCGGAACGCCGCCCGCCTGAAGCCCACGTTTCGAGTTTTGTTGACGACGTTAGCGACGACACGCTGCGCCGCATGGAGTTTCAGCGCATAAGCGACGATGAGGAAGAGGCGCTGCCGGCGGTTGAGACTACAACTACGGCCAGCAAACGTTCGCGCAAGTCAGCGTCGCCAGCGTCGAAGAAACGGCCCGCGAAAGCCGCAACCAAAACAGCCAGCAAGAAGCGAGCTGCGAGCAAGAAGTCGTCGAAGAAGAAAGCTGCTGCTGCGAGCGACGCGGAAAGCGCGAGCGGTGAGACTTATTCCGATTCGGAAGCTGCCGTGATGGAAAGTCAGTCGCGCGGAGAGTTCGCCACCCGTCGCGGTGGACGCCGCCGTCGTCGCGCCAGCAAGAACAAACCGGGATCGAGCTCGCCAGCGGAAGTGGAAGCAGTTTCAGGAGACGGGCTCGACGACGACAACGATCAACCACAAATCCTCGAAGTCGTGGAAGAGGTCGAAGCCCCACTGCCACCAGCAGCGCCGCCGCAAGCCCAATCCGATTCTCATCCACGGCCGCCACGCGGGCGCGAGCAACGCGATCAGCGCGACAAGCGAGACCAACGCCCGCATCGCGGACAGCGCCGCGAACGGCATCAACCCGCGATCACCGATTTGTTGAGTGAAGGCCAGGAAATCCTGGTCCAGATCGCGAAAGAACCGATCGCCAAAAAAGGTGCGCGTATCACGTCGCACATCGCGCTGCCGGGTCGTTTTCTGGTTTACATGCCGACCGTCGAACACGTCGGCGTCTCGCGCAAGATCGAGTCAGACAACGAACGTCATCGGCTGCGCAAGTTGATCCAAACGCTTCGTGCTGAAGAAGACGTGCCGTCCGGTGGTTTCATCGTACGCACCGCGGGCGTCGGCATTAGTGAGAAAGAGTTGCGCGAAGACGTGCGTTATCTGGTGCGGACGTGGCTCGACATCCGCGCTTCGGCGGAGAAGTCGAAAGCCCCGGCGCTGGTCCATAAGGATCTCGATCTCGTGCAACGCCTGTTGCGCGATCAGTTGTCTGACGATTTCGAATCGATTCGCGTCGACTCGGAAGAGGAATATCAGGCGATCGTCGAGTTTGTGAATCGCATTCAGCCGCGGTTAGTGCGTCGCGTGAAGCTCTACACCAAGGATCAGCCAATCCTCGAAGCCTACGGAGTGGCGACTGAGATCGACAAGGCGATCAAACCGCGCGTGTGGCTGAAGTCGGGCGGCTATCTCGTGATCAACCAGACGGAAGCGCTCGTGGCGATCGATGTCAACACCGGCAAGTTTGTCGGGCGTGGCAGCGGCCGTCTTGAAGACACGATCACGCGCACGAACCTCGAAGCTGTGGATGAGATCGTCAGGCAGATTCGCCTGCGCGATCTGGGCGGCATCATCGTGCTCGATCTAATCGACATGGAAGAGCGCCGCAATCGGCAGAAGGTCATGCAAGCGTTGCAGGACGCGTTGCGTAACGACAAGTCGCCGACAAAGGTGCTTTCGTTCAATGATTTCGGCCTCGTGATCATGACGCGCAAGCGCGTGAAGCAATCGCTGGAGCGAACGCTTTGCTCGCCGTGCCCGTATTGCACTGGCGCGGGTTTGGTGAAGTCACCACAAACGATCTGTTACGAGCTTTTGGAAGGCGCGCGGCAGTTAGCAAAGGATTTGAACGGCGACGGCAAGAACAAGCAAGTCACGCTGCGCATCAATCCCGACGTGGCGAAGGCGCTGCGAACTAGCGAACGCGATGTGATGATCGAGATCGAGGATTACCTCGGACCAATCGACATCACGAGCGATCCGACGATTCACCAGGAACAGTTTGACTTCGCGGTGATCTAGTAAAGAAGTCTCCCGCAAAGGCGCCAAGGCGCAAAGGAAAGCCGTAACGCTCTCCTTTGCGCCTTGGCGCCTTGGCGGGAAAACTAGTGAGTAGTGAGCTCTAAAGCCGCTTCATCTCGATGAACGTGTTTATAAAGAATATCGCGTTGCTGCGGAGTGAACCCGGCTTCGGTGATCAAGTAACGAAGCATCTTCTCATCAGAGCGATTGCTCGCGCCGGCGGCTGAGACCACGTTCTCCTCAATCATGATCGAACCCATGTCGTTTGCGCCGAAGCGCAACGCGACTTGTCCGAGCCGCAGTCCCTGCGTCAGCCACGACGACTGAAAGTTTTCGATGTTGTCGAGGAACAGCCGCGACACCGCCAGCATCTTCAAGTAATCCATGCCAGTCGGTTCGTCTTTGATCTTGCGGCCGAGCGCCGTGTTCTCGCGTTGAAACG
>DATNJO010000267.1:0-12556 GCA_035603895.1 Pyrinomonadaceae bacterium | reverse complement strand
CCCCGGTTAATACGAGACTTGACTGTCCCTTCCGGTATTTTCAAAAGATCGACTATCTCCTGATAGCTGAGTTCTTCAATGTCCCGCAAAATCACGCAAGTGCGCAGATCCGGCGAAAGCTTGTCGATGCCCGCCTGGACTTGCGCACCGAGTTCGCGACGTTCCATTTCCGTCTGCACCGAATTGGTTCGCGTGTGCAGGTGATAACTGTGGTCGGCGAGATCGTCGGCCTGGTTATCGTGCGGCGTGCGCTGGCGTTTGCGATAGTCGTCGATAATCAAATTACGCGCGAGTCGCATCAACCAGTTTTGCAGGTCGCCCTGCTTCGGGTCGTATTGATCCAAAGAGCGATAGACTCTGACGAAAACTTCCTGCGTCAGATCTTCCGCGGTGTCAGCACGGGAAGTAAAACGGTAAGCGAGGTTATAGATACGGCGGGAATAGGTCTGAACGATCTCTTCCCAGGCCGCACCGTCGCCCGCGCGACACCTGCGCACCAGCTCGGCTCCTTCACTGACTGCCAAAGCTTTAATAGCCCCCACCGTCTCTCTCCAGGTACCTGTGCTTGGGACTCCGTCAAAGGCCGCGAACCTATTGACAAGAGCCGTTACGACAGGCGCCAAACTAAAGTTCCCGTTCAAACTTTATCCGAAAAATCCCTCACCGAACAGCTTTCCGCCACAGATCTTCACGGACGAACACGGATCGCCATTCTTGCTCAGACTCGTCCAGTGTAGTAGGCTCTCGGGCCGACCCAACATGTTGTGGTTTCACTCGAAACACGGTTGAAGACCAAAGGTTATCGCAAATACGTTGAGTTTGCAGTGCTCTGCCTGCTGGCAGCGGCGTTGCTCTGGTGGTTTGGCCGTAATCTCAACTGGCGCGAGGTGCGTCATTCAGTTGGCACCGCAGATCCGCTGCTGCTTGTGATTGCGGTAGCGATCATCTCGGCCGCGTACCTGGTGCGAGCCTTTCGTTGGGGCGCGTTGCTAAAACCGCTCGGCGCGGCTCGGTTAAACGATCTTTTTACGGCTACGGCGATCGGGTTTAGCGCGGTATTTCTTTTGGGACGTACGGGCGAAGTGGTCAGACCGGTTGTCCTGCCGATGCGCGATCCACGCATCAGGCCGAGCGCGGCAATCGTCACGATCCTCATCGAACGCATTTACGACTCCACGGCGGTCGCGCTGCTATTTGCCGTCAACCTTATCTGGTTCGTGCCGCCGGTGACCCTCGAAATCTCGTTTAGCCGTGTGCGAGTGGTCGGGTTTGCGCTTTTGGGCTGTGTCATATTCGGCATCATCTTTCTGATCTGGTTCAGAAAGAACTCGGCAATGCTGCTGGACGTGCTCAATCGGCTCTTCGCTCGTTGGCGATTCATTCCGCAGCGTCTGGCAAAACTCATCATCGGATTTCTCGAGCAGTTGTCGGGTGCCCTGCGTGTTCTGGTGAACGCGGCAGAACTTGCGGAAACAGCCGGTTGGACCGTTTTTCTGTGGATTGGTATTGGCGGCGCGAACATGTTGGTACTGCGCGCCTTTCACCTCGACGTCGGCATACCGGAAACGCTTTTCGTGCTTGGCTGGTCCATGCTCGGATCGTTGGTGCCTACGCCTGGCGGCGCCGCCGGTGCGTTTCATGCTGCGACTGCAACTGCACTCTTGTTTCTCGGCGTCCAAAAAGAGACCGCCGCGGCGCTCTCGATCGTGTTACACCTCGTCGACTTTGGACCAGCAGTTATATTTGGACTCTTTTATTTCATTCGCGGCGACTTAAGCATTTCACGATTACGAACGTTAATCTCGCCTGCAAACGCGGAGGGTTAATATGAAATGTCCTTTCTGTGCCTACCTCGAAGACAAAGTGGTCGATTCACGCGAGTCGCGCGAAGGCGATGCCATTCGCCGGCGGCGCGAATGTCTTCGTTGTGAGCGGCGCTTTACGTCTTACGAGCGTATCGATGAGATACCTTACATGGTGGTCAAGAAAGACGGCCGCCGCGAGACTTTCGATCGCAACAAAGTAATGGCGGGCTTGTTGCGCGCTTGTGAAAAACGTCCGGTAGCATCTGCCAAACTCGAAAGCATTGTGAATGCAATCGAAAAATACGTGCAGGAGTCACCCGAACGCGAGCGCCCCACGAGTAAGATTGGAGAGATGATTATGCGCCGCTTGAAAGAACTCGACAAAGTCGCCTATGTTCGCTTTGCTTCAGTCTATCTCGAGTTTGAGGACGTGTCGGAGTTTATGACGGAGCTCAAGCAACTGGTGCAAAAACGGCGGTAAGGATTGCCATAATGATCAAACCTATTCGAGCAACGGGGTTAGAACGACTTGAGTTACAGCGCCTGCGCGATCGTGTGGGCCGTCTCTACGCGGCGCTGGAAGAAGCGACCGAAGCAGAGAACCCGCTTGCTTCGGGAGCGTGGGCGCCGCCGGTGGATCTCTGTGAAACGGAAGACAAGATCAACATTCGCGTCGAGCTGCCGGGCGTGAGTGCCGACCAGATAAAGATTGGTCTAACGAATACGTTGTTAAGAATTTGGGGCGAGAAAAAGCGCAGACAAGCAAGGCGGCGAATCATTTCGTATCTTTGCTCGGAACGCAGTTATGGCAAGTTCAACCGCGTCGTGCGGTTGCGTTGGACCATCTGTGTGAACAATGCCACGGCGGAGTTAAGAGACGGCATGCTTTATATCTATCTGCCGAAGATTGAGGATCGCCGCGGTTCAGAAGTGATGGTTAAAGTTAAGGAAGCGAGTACGGAGTAGGGAAATTTTAAAATGGCAATAGTAAAAGACGCAGAATTTACGGAAGCAATCGAAACCACCGATAACGATCAGCAGTTACAGATCCCGAGTGAGCTGCCGGTGCTGCCCTTGCGCGACATCGTGATCTATCCGTTCATGATCGTGCCTTTATTCGTGTCGCGCGAGAAATCGATTCGCGCGGTGGACGAGGCGCTCGGCGAGAACCGGATGATTCTGCTCGCCTCGCAGAAAGACCTGGATAAGGAAGAACCGACAGCAGAAGATCTTTATTCAGTCGGCACGGCCGCGGTGATCATGCGCATGTTGAAACTGCCGGATGGCCGCATTCGCATTCTGGTTCAGGGATTGGCGCGCGCGCACATCGAATCGGTTGATGCCACTGGCGAGTACCTGCGTTCGCGAGTGAGTGTGATGCAGGAAGTGTTGTCGCCGGAGCGTTCGCTGGAAGTCGAAGCACTTGTGCGTAACGTTCGCGCGTCGATGGAGAAGGCGATCAATCTGGGCAAGAACATCTCGCCGGAAGTGATGGCCATCATCGCCAATCTCGACGATGCCGGACGGCTCGCTGATTTATCAGCTTCAAATCTGGAACTGAAGGTTGAAGACGCGCAGTCGGTCCTCGACATTGCCGATACGACGGCGCGTTTGCGTCGCGTCAACGAGTTGCTGAACAAAGAAATCGAAGTTCTGACAGTTCAACAGGAAATCAACACGCAGGCCCGCGCGGATATCGATCGTTCGCAACGCGAGTTTTACCTGCGCCAGCAGCTCAAAGCGATTCAAAGCGAACTCGGCGAGGGAAACGAACTCGCGGAAGAGATCGCACAGTTCAAAGAAAAGATCGATGCCGCGAAGATGCCGAAACCCGCTGAGGAAGAAGCACTGCGGCAACTCAAAAAACTCGAACGCATGCATCCCGACGCCGCCGAAACCGCGACACTGCGCAACTGGATGGAGATCATGACCGATCTGCCGTGGTCGCGTTCATCGGTCGACAATCTCGACTTACAAAAAGCGGAACAAGTGCTGAATGAAGATCACTACGGCCTCGAGAAGGTCAAGGATCGAATTATCGAAGCGCTCGCCGTGCGTAAGTTAAAAGAAAAACCGAAAGGTCCGATTCTTTGTCTCGTTGGTCCTCCGGGCGTCGGCAAAACTTCGCTGGGAAGATCGATCGCCCGCGCGCTGGATCGAAAGTTTGTGCGGCTCTCGCTCGGCGGTGTTCACGACGAAGCCGAGATTCGCGGCCATCGCAGAACTTACGTCGGCGCGATGCCCGGGCGCATCATTCAGGCAGTACAACAAGCCGGCACAAATAATCCTCTCATCATGCTCGACGAGATCGACAAAGTCGGCGCCGACTTCCGCGGCGATCCGTCTTCAGCATTGCTCGAAGTGCTCGATCCGGAACAGAACAACAGCTTCCGCGACAACTATCTCGGCGTGACGTTCGATCTCTCAAACGTGATCTTCATGACGACTGCAAACGTGCTCGACACGATCCAGCCCGCGTTGCGCGATCGCATGGAAGTGATCCGCATTGCGGGTTACACCGAAGAAGAGAAGCGCGAGATTGCCATCCGACACCTGCTACCGAAACAGATGGAGGAAAACGGCATCACGTCGCGCGATCTGCACGTTTCAAAGACCGCACTCACGACGATCATTCAGCAGTACACGCAGGAAGCCGGACTGCGACAACTCGAACGCGAGATCGGCCGGATCTCGCGCAAGGTCGCGCGCAAAATCGCTGAAGGTCACAAAGGCAGCATTCGCGTTTCGTTGAAAAACGTTCACGAGTTTCTTGGCGCGCCGAAGATCATTCCCGAAGAGATTCTCAAGAAAGATCAGATCGGAGTCGCGACTGGTTTGGCGTGGACCGCAGTCGGTGGCGACATACTCTTCATTGAAGCGTTGAAGATGAAAGGCAAGGGCAATCTTGTCTTGACCGGCCAACTCGGCGACGTGATGCGCGAATCGGCGCAGGCGGCCTATTCTTATGCGAAGTCGCGTGCGAAAGAACTCGACATCGCCGAGGAGGATTTCAACAACTACGATCTGCACATTCACATTCCGGAAGGCGCGATTCCCAAAGACGGTCCGTCAGCGGGAATCACGCTCGCAACCGCGATGGTCTCGGTGTTATCAACACGTCCGGTGCGCAAAGACGTGGCGATGACGGGTGAGATCACGTTGCGCGGAAACGTGCTGCCGATCGGCGGCGTGAAAGAGAAAGTGCTCGCGGCTCGGCGTGCTCGCGTGACGACCATAATCCTGCCGCAACAAAATCGCCGCGATCTGGACGAAGTGCCGAAGGAGCCGTTCAAAGATATTCGCTTTGTATTTGTCGATAATATGCGGCAGGTTTTTCGCGAGGCACTGGGCGAAAAAGTAATTCCGCCGGTGTCTTCCGGCCCGCGGCCACAGCGAATGCCGCAGGCTGCGAGTCCGCGAACGGCGTGAATCGCCGTAGATAGCCAAGCGGAAAGTGTGATACAACCGTGGGCGCCGGTGGCGAATCACAGTTAACGCTTCGTTGATTCGCCCCCGGCAGCAAGTCTGATAGTCCAACCAGAACTAAGGAGTTTTGATGAGTTTTACAAGACGTAGCTACGTTCCCGCGTGTTTTGCTGTCCTGAGTTTTGTTTTCGTCACATCAATTACCGCCGTTGCCCAGCAATCAGACGTCAAAATCAAGAATTTCGGCCAGATGGACGACCGATTCTATCGAGGTGCACAGCCGAAAGAGGAAGACTACAAAGCGTTAGCTGCGATTGGTATCAAGACCATCATCGATTTGCGCAACGATCCGGAGGCTTATGAAAAGCGCGAAGCCGAGGCCGTCGGAATCCGTTACGTGAACATTCCGATGAGCGACAAGGACTATCCCGAAACCGCCTCGATCGATCAGTTTTTAAAACTTGTTGACGATCCTTCAACCGGCAAATTCTACGTTCACTGCGCGGGCGGACGTCATCGCACCGGCGTCATCGGTGCTGTCTATCGCTTCAATCAATACAACTGGAACTACGATCAGGTTTACGCGGAAATGAAGAAGTTTGACTTCTACACGCGTTGGGGACACGGCAACATGAAGAAATTCGTACAGGACTACGCCGCAACTCGGAACACGACCGCTGCCGCCGCCGGCGCCGCCACGATAACCACTACCGTCAACCAAAAGTAAGGCCACAAAGAGGCACAAAAAGCGCAAATGACTTCTTAAGTCTTTGCGCTTTTTTATGTCTGGCTCACTGATACAAGTACGAGTAGCTCTTCTTTTGATTCCACTCAATGCCTTCGACGTTCTGGCCATCATGCGCCAGAATGTCGGCACTGAGCTCGTCAGTACTCACCGTCGGACTCACGTCAACTGAATAAGAAATACTGCCTGGCGATTCTGCTGTAGCTTCGCGATCCACTGAGCGCAATTCCTTATCGAATCCGTGTTTTCTAAACACCTCACGCAATGCACGCTGCGTTGAAACTACGTCCTTCGTGATCACCTTCAACTCCATCGAACGAAACACTTGTTCCGGTTCGCGCCACTCGAGGATCCATAGCGCTATTAACGAGAACAACGCCAGCGCGATTCCTAAATCCCAACGACCGACACCCGCCGCGAGCCCGAGCGCCATACAGATTAGTAGCACTGTGACCTCTTTGGGATCGCGAATGTTCGTGCGAAAACGAACCAGCGAAACGGCCGCGAAAATACCAAACGCGCGCGCCGCGTTGTCGCCCACGATGATCATCAAGGCCGCCGCCACGATCGCCAGCAGAATCTGCGTTTGCGAAACGTAAGGATTGCGTTTCAGCACGAGAAGCTTGCGGCGCGGACGATAAGCCAAAGCCGTGCCGAGCAACGCCGCCAGCAAGAGCCGCAGCATTATGCGTCCGAGACTCGCGGCCCACGACTCACCACGAACGGCGGTCTCGCCATCGCGCGTGCCCAGAAAGTGGTCCAGAAAGGTCTGGTTTTCGGCTGGCGTCGGCGTCGGTGTCACCCGCGGCAGCGGCTCTCGTTCTGCTGTGCGGGGCTGTTCGACCTGAGTGTACTCAGGCGTCGTTCCTCGATTGCCGCCGATGAAGTAGACAGCCAGCGCGCTGATTAAAAGCACACCGACAAAAACAACAATCAGAGTTGTGACTTCTTTCTTTCGCTGCGGCTTCATTCGTCGTTACCGATCTGAATATTCGGCCGCAGACTCAACAATTCGCTCGTTCGCGTGCGTACGGTGCGCGTCAACACGTCTACCTGACTGGGCGTGTAATTTGCGGCGCGGAACGCATCCCTGACTTGCTGATCGCTGAGTTGCGACAACAAATTTCCCATCCAGATCGCATCGTCCACCGTGATGTCTTTCAACAAACCACGATTCTTGCCGCCGAAGTGCAGCACGACCCGATTGCCTTTAACTTTTTCGAGAAAGTTCGATTTCGCGTAGTTCTTTGGATTGTTACGGCTGCGCGTCAGGCGCCAGAAAATCGGCGTCGTACTCGCGTGACCAAACGTCGCGCCGAGGTCGCTGATCGTGTAGCGGAGTTCGTTGCCGCGATCCGTCGGCACCGCGACGATTACGTTGTTCGAGTCTTTCAGGTCCCAGTTGTTGATGAGCGCCATCATGATCTTCAGACCTTGATACTCCGGCGTTCTCACGAACGGATTGTTTTTCCACTTCCACTCGCCGACGCGATCCCATTGTTGTGGCCGCGCTTCAAAACGCACGTTTGCAAAAGTGCCCTTTCCCGGAATCGTCACGCGCGGTACGAGGTAGTTGACCTCCGTCAAATACCCAACGCCCCACAGTAGTCTCACTGCCGACGTCTCTGATTGCGCTTCTTTGCCGATCTTTGCGACCCACTCGCGGCCCGAGCCGTCGCGAACGCGATACTTCTTCGAGTAGCCGCCTTTTTCTTCCTTGATAAAGGTGATGCGCCGCAGATCGGGACGCATACTCGTGCCGCCTGGGCCAAGTAACAGATTGCGCGATCCAATGTCGGTTGGCTGTTGCCAAAGTATCGGCGTGCCGGTTGGCGTCTTTTTCTTTTTGGATTTAGCGAGACCGGTTTCGAGAGACGGAAATAACAGCGCGACGAAAACGAGTATCGCAACGCGCACTCTGATTGCTCGATTCATTTGTGTAACTCCAGGAGCGTTAAATTGTTAGTCGCTACCGGGGCGTCCGATAAAGTATTCCTGACTATCGAAGGGTTCGGAATCGGTCAAAACAGGGGTGTAACTTCCGTCGGGTTGGAGTTCGCGAGCCTTGGTGTTGTCGGTGAGATAGGTGTCCAGCAGGACATCACGGAGGTAACGTTTTGCTTGCGGATCGGAAACAGGGGCGACCACTTCGATCCGGTGTTTGAGATTGCGCGTCATCCAGTCGGCGCTGCCGATGTAGACTTCTTCATCGCCGCCATTTGCAAACCAGAAGACACGGCTGTGTTCCAGGAAGCGTCCCACAACGCTGCGCACGCGGATGTTCTCCGACAAGCCGGGAATGCCGGGACGCAACATGCAAATGCCACGCACGATCAGATCTACTTCCACGCCTGCACGCGACACTTCGTAGAGCTTCTCGATGATCTGAAGATCGGCAAGACGATTGAATTTCGCGATGACGCGCGCCGGCCGGCCCTTCCGTTTTTGTTCGACCTCGCGATCGAGCAACGCGTTGAATTTGTCGCGTAGTTCAACCGGCGCGACCATCAACTTGCGGTAATGCCGCTGTTCGGAAAAACCGGTTAAGTAGTTGAACAGCTCGGTAGCGTCGCGGCCGATTTGATCTTTGACGGTGAACAGACCGAGATCGGTGTAGGTGCAGGAAGTTGTCGGGTTGTAGTTGCCGGAAGCAATGTGTACGTACCGCCTGAGCGCATCGCCTTCGCGGCGCACGACGAGCGTTAACTTGCCGTGAGTTTTCAAACCGATGACACCGTAGACCACATGAACGCCGGCTTCGTCGAGTTTTTGCGCCCATTCGATGTTGTGCTCTTCGTCGAAGCGCGCTTTGAGTTCGATCAGCACCGTAACTTGTTTGCCTTGCTCGCTGGCGCGGATCAGAGCTGGCGGAATCGGTGAATCAGGACCGGTGCGATAAAGACAGATCTTTATCGCCATGACGTCAGGGTCGTCGACGGCCTGGTTGATGAACTCGGTAACGCAGTCGTACGAATCGTACGGATGATGCAACATGCGATCACTTTTCTTGATCGCGTCGAAGAGGTTCTTCTCTTCTTTGAACCATGCCGGAAGCTCGGCCGTGAACGGCGCGTCTTTCAAGTCGGGCCGGTCGATAGCGTAGAGCGACATCAAATCCTGGATGTTGAGTGGACCATCAAACTTGTAAACGTCGTCCGCCTCGAGGTGGAGCGACGACGTCAGGTACTCGATCATTTCGTCAGGCATGTCCGCCGAAACTTCGACACGCACCGGAGTACCAAAGCGTCGTTGGCGCAGTTCCTTTTTGATCGCACTCAGCAGGTCTTCGGCTTCTTCTTCTCTGATGTCGATGTCGGCGTCGCGGGTGACGCGAAAATAATGACACTTACCTGGTTCCATCTGCGGGAAGAGCGTCTGAATGTTTGCCTCGATGATCTCTTCGAGCAACACAAAGCGGAAACTCGACGCCGCGATCGGCACCAAACGCGGCAACACCGAGGGCACTTTGATCCGCACAAACCTCCGGTCGATCAGTTTTCGCGAACTGATCAACTTCATGTTCTTCGGCGGATCGACCATCAAACCGATGTTCAGGCTGAGCGGTGAGATATACGGAAACGGGTGACTTGGATCGACCGCCAGCGGCGTAAGAACCGGAAAAATATTCTCCGTAAAGTATTCTTCGAGTCGTTCCTGTTCGTGACGTGAAAGAGAGTTGTAACTGACGACAGAGACTCCCGCTTCGTCGAGTCGCGGCAAAACCTCTTCGCGCAAGCATCTTGCCTGCTCCGCAACGAGCATCAGGATTCGTTCACGGGATTTCGCGAGTTGTTGTGCCGGTGTCAGTCCGTCGGGCGAAACTTCGACCTCGTACTCCATCTCTTCCTTCAAGCCCGAAACGCGAATCATGAAAAACTCGTCGAGGTTTGAAGAGAAGATCGAAAGGAACTTCAGTCTTTCGAGCAATGGTTCGCGCTCGTCGAGCGCCTCCTCCAGCACCCGGCCGTGAAACTCCAGCAGGCTCAGTTCGCGATTAAAGAAAAGTTCTGATCGGGATCGAGTTGGAACTTCAATCGGCCTGGCAAACTCGTGAACTGCTGTTTCTCTCTTAACGACTGTCGACATAGTTTTCTCTATTAACCAATCAAAATTGAGAGAGTCTTAAAATTTGGGAAAGTTGCGTTACTCCCGTTGGTGGTTTGGCAAGCATTGTTCCACCGAGGGTACGAGGGCGGTAGGGCAGTATTAGTTGCTCTTTTTACAAGTTAACCGTTTTGTTACGAAATGAATTCGGGCCGTTGCTGTATGGAAACGATGCTACGCCACGATGATTTCCGGTTGAATTTTTGCAACGCGAGGGACGTTAGCGGCGTTTACTTCCTCGTGACTTTCGCTGATGGACCAGCACAACCCTGTGAGACGAGTAAGGCATCTTTACCGTCACGGGATCGCGATGGTCCTGATTTTTGGTGGAAAAGTTTACTAATTAAGAGTTTGTTGCATTTCTGGGGATTGTTCCGGCTATTGTTTGACACCCCAAAAAACCGTGTGGTAACCTCCCAAATGATTTGGCTCCGACGGTGAGTCCAGCAGTATTCAAATCATAGAGGAGCCGAAAGATACCGCACAGAACCCGTGAATTGTTGCCGATGTGACTTTCCTCGGAATAGTCGCAAAGGATAAGCATCGCTTCTGAAGGAGTACGACGATTGATGTCAGCGAGCTACCCTCGTTTGATCGCCCGTGTGGCTTTACTAACGGCGCTCGTCGCTACCGCGGCAAGCAGTTACGCACAGATTCCCGCAGCTTCATCTGCCCGTTCCATACCGACTGAAGTCGAACAATCGGAAGCACGCGTTGGACAGATCATCGCGCGCGCCGAAGACCACTTCCGTAAAGGTAAGTTGAACCTTGAAGACCGCAAGCGTGAACAGGCGCGCGAAGAGTTCGACAAAGCCGTTGATTCAATTCTCGAATCCGGTTTCGACGTGCGGGCGAGTCAGAAGTTGCAAACGTATTATCTCGAGCTGGTTGAGTGCATTTATCGCGAAGAAGTACCGCAACAGCAGCCGGTAAACACCAACACGGCGTTGGTTGCCCAAAACAATCAGCCACAGGAACCGGCACCGCAGAAAGCGACGCCGCCGCAGATCGGTTTTCGCGATCAGAAGTTTGAGCCGTCGCCGCTTGATGAACTAAGCAAGCTGGTGCTGACCGAAAACGAGAAAGAAGTCTCCAATGCGGATCTTGTCGCTTTGGAACAATCGCAGAAGAACGTCAACTTTTCCTTCACGCTCAATCCGTTAATTCAGCAATACATCAATTACTACCAGGGACCACGCGGCCGCGCGACGATGGAAAACGGTCTGCGCCGCTCCGGTCAATACATGAAACTTGTGCGCCAGATCTTCGCGCAGGAAGGTGTGCCGCTCGACGTCACCTGGTTGGGTCAGGTTGAGAGCGCGTGGAAACCTCGCGCAGTTTCGTGGGCTGCGGCTTCCGGCTTGTGGCAGTTCATTCCGAGCACCGGCCGCATGTACGGTCTGCGCCAGAATGCTTACATCGACGAGCGCAATAGTTACGAACAGGCCACGCGCGCTTCTGCACGTCACCTGAAAGATCTCGCGAACCGTTACAACGGTAACTGGGAACTCGCGATGGCCGCCTACAACACGGGCGCCGGCAACATCGATCGCGCGATTTCGCGCGCGGGCACCGCAAACTTCTGGATGATCTATCCCTACATCGCGCAGGAAACACGTAACTACGTGCCAAACATCCTCGCGGTGATCCTGATTGCGAAGAATCCTGAGAAGTATGGATTCAAGTGCATTAAGGGCGATGCGCCGATGGCGTACGACGTGGTTCAGGTGCCAACTGCCACCAGTTTGCAACTGGTCGCCGATGCTACCGACACGAGCGTTGACCACATTCGTTCATTGAATCCGGAGTTGAAGCGCGACGTGACGCCGCGTGGCGACAGTTACAACGTGCGTATTCCAGCGGGTCGCGCGAAGCAGTTTGCCGCGCTTTTGCATCGCATCACACCTGACAGGCGCGAGAGCGCGCGTGTGATTTCCGTGGCGCCGGGTGAAGATTTGCAGAACGTCGCGAATCGCACGGGCGTCAGTGTTGCGCAGTTGCAGGCAATGAACAGCGGTGTCGATCTGAAGTCGACCACGAAGCTCGTGGTGCCGAACAGCAGCGTGAAACTCACCAAGTGGGTACGCGCAACTTCGGCTACCGAAACTGCTGCTGCGCCTTCGTTGAACAAGGTTCGCGCGCGGAAGGGCGACACGATCGCCAGCATCGCCGCGGCTCGCAACCTCGACGCGAATGAAGTGGCGCGATTGAATGGAATTTCGGTTAATGCCGAGCTTAAAGCCGGTCAGGAAGTGAAGATTCCGGCAACAGCGGCTGCTCCCTCACGCCGCAGGTAGTCGCAGATTAAGTTTAAAGACTAACCCTTTGGGAAGTACCGTAAGCGAGTCTTACGGTACTAATTATTTTTGTTTAGGAGCTTCCTCACATGCTCTTTCGAACACTCTCTGCCGCTGTCTACGGTATCGATGCGGACCTCGTAGACATCGAAGTTGATCTCACTCAAAGTCGCGGTGAA
>DATNJO010000266.1:0-6847 GCA_035603895.1 Pyrinomonadaceae bacterium | reverse complement strand
TCAATCGCCGCCGTAATCCTGTTCGCAGCCTTAATCGTTTCCGTGGTCGTCCTATACCAACAGAACCGCACACTACAACATGAAAACGAGTTCTATAAACTACTAACCGCACCCGGTTCGCGTATCGCCGAACTCTCCGGCACGAATGAAGCCTCGGGCGCCACAGCAAAACTCGCTTACGACACAAACGGCCGCGCCATCCTGATCACCAACGGCCTGCCACGCGCGCCTGAAGGCAAGGAATATCAACTCTGGTTCATAGTCGGTAACAACCCGATTCCCGGCAAAACATTCGCTCCCAACAACAGCGGACCAAGTACGTTGCAAGACCAGGTGCCGGTAGCCGCACGTCAGTCAGCAGTCTTCGCAATCACTCTCGAACCCGCCGGCGGAGTGCGCGCGCCAACCGGTGCGATCTACCTCCGCGGCGAGCTCTAATTTTACCGGAGCGCGGGCGGCTCGCCCGCACGGATCGACAGAACTTCTATCGCATACGAGCGGGCGAGCCGCCCGCGCTCCGCAAGAGCAATCCGATCGCTGTTTCAACACCGCAACTTCACCCGGTTACGTACATCACCAAAGAGGAGACTCAGCAACTCATGAGCAGTTTGAAAAGTTTTTCGCCGGCGCCAGCAACGACTCGAAAGAAGAAGGCGAGCTTCTCGCGTTTGTCACCAGTCTGAAGAAAGACATCGTAGAGAAATAATTGTGAAAAGCTGTTACACTTCCTCCACTTCATTGAGGTAGGGTAGGAAGTGATGGACAGGGGACAGCGGAAGAAACAGCCACCACCAGTCGACAACTCCGTCTCGGATTCGACCGGTCAATACGATCTGCGATTTGTCTTGTGGCGCCAGTTCTGCGCTGAATACAACATCCCGGTCGACACCTTGCCGAGCCAGTTGGAAGACGAACACAAGGACCGGTGGGAAGAGATGAAATCGAAGCGTCTCCGCTGACCACTGTTTTTGACAGGATTACAGAATTAACAAGACTAAAAATATCTTCCAGTCAGGAAGGGGTTAGTCAAACGTTCCTCACCGATCGTCGTCAGCGGCCCGTGTCCTGAATAAACGGTCACATCATCGTCAAGCGAAAGCAGTTTGTTCCTGATCGAATCGAGCAACTGTTCCATCGATCCGCCCGGTAGATCCGTGCGGCCGATCGAGCCGGCAAACAGCACGTCGCCAACAAACACTTTTCGGTCTTCGGGCGCGTACAACACAACGTGACCCGGCGTGTGGCCAGGACAGTGCAACACCTTAAACTTCAACTCGCCCACGTCGTACGTCTGCCCGTCAGTCCAATATTCATCGACCGGCGGCGGCTCTTCGAAATCGAATCCTAAAGCCGTCCACTGCGAGCGCGGGATTCCGATCCACGCAGGTTGTTCGGGTAAGTCGGTGTACATGAACTCGTCGGCTTTGTGCAGGTTGATTTTCGCGTTTGGCTTCAGTTTCTTGAGCGCGGCCACACCACCGACGTGATCCAGATGCGCGTGCGTCAGCGCGATCGCCTGCAAGTTGAGATTGAGCCGCTCGAGAGTTTCGACGATGCGTTCCGCTTCGTCGCCCGGGTCGATGCAGATCGCAGCTCGCGTTGTTTCACAGCCAACGATGCGTGTGTGCTGTTGAAAGGCAGTGACGGTTAGTTCTTCGATAATCATTTGGCTAAAATATACCGTAACTTAGCAATGCCAATAAGCAGTACCAGCGCGCCACTCGCAAATGTTCTCGACTCGATGACCGCCGAGGGTGCGCCCGAACTCACCGAACATCTCGAAGCCGGCGCACTGAAATGTTATGCGTGCGGTCACCGTTGCCTGATCAAGCCCGGCAAACGCGGCATCTGTAAAGTTCGTTTCAATGAAGACGGCCACTTGCGCGTGCCCGTGAACTACGTCGCTGCCCTGGCTTGCGATCCGACCGAGAAGAAACCGTTCTTCCATGTTCTTCCCGGTTCCGACACGCTGACGTTTGGCATGCTCGGTTGCGATCTTCATTGCGCGTATTGTCAAAACTGGCTCACGTCGCAGGCGCTGCGCGACGATGCTGCCGGAACGAGCCCGACAATCGTATCCGCAGATCGTTTGGTAACGATGGCGAAAGCTTACGGCGCTTCGATGGTCGGCAGCAGTTATAACGAACCGTTGATTACCGCGGAGTGGGCAGTGGAAGTTTTTCGGAAAGCTCGTCCGGAAGGTTTTAAAACCGCGTTCATTTCAAACGGCAACGCGACTCCGCAGGTGCTCGATTACCTGCGTCCCTGGACTGACTGTTACAAGATCGATCTGAAGTCGATGAACGACAAGAACTACCGGCAGCTCGGCGGCGTGGTCGACAATATTCTCGACACAGTGAAGATGGTCCACGAACGCGGTTTCTGGGAAGAGATCGTAACGCTGGTCATTCCGGGGTTCAACGATTCAGAAGATGAACTAAGACGGGCGGCAAATTATATCGCTTCAGTTTCACCCGACATTCCGTGGCATGTGACTGCATTTCATCAGGATTACCGAATGACGGAAAACTCCAACACGACCGCAGAACAGTTGATTCGCGCATGTGAGATTGGCCGTGAGGCTGGCCTTCGTTACATCTACGCCGGGAACCTTCCGGGAAGAGTGGGTCGCTGGGAAAACACTTACTGTCCATCGTGCGATGAACTTTTGGTCGAACGGTTTGGTTACCTGATTCGTCAGGTCAACATCACGGATGAAGGGCGTTGTCCCACGTGTTCAACCACCATTCCCGGAATCTGGACCACGGAAGTTACTGATTCTTTCTGATCGGAGTCGTTTGTGACGCCACTGCCTGCCACTTGCCGTTGCGCCGCGCGTAGACATCCAGAAAGCGAAACTCGCCACTGATGTCGATTGTCTGCTTCGTGTTTGGATCTTTGTACTTGCCGTTCTTGATAACGCCGCGGCCGGTGATGAACGCGGTGTCGGCAGTCAGAACTGTGACTTTCGGATCGAGAAGCTCCCACGAGTCCATCGTGACCGCGCCGCTCTCGACGGTTCGTACTTCGTCAGCCTTCGTGCCGGTTTGACCGTCGGGATAAGTGATCACGACGTCCTCGGCCAAAATACGTCGAACAGTTTCAGCGTCGCGATTTTTCGTTGAACTTGCCCAATCGCGTTCGAGCTTGGTTATTTCGGCTTCGATTGCGGCCGTGTCGATCTTTTCAGGCGTCGGAGTTGCGGCCGCACGACTGTCGGCAATATTAGTCGGCGGCGTTGCTCGCTGACATCCCGCGAAAAACAGGACCGTTATCAGACCACACACTAAGAGTGCTGCTGACAGCACATTTGTCTTCTTCAAGTTTACGGCTCCTTTGTCTTAGAAAGATTAGGGCAAGAACTGCATTCTAGCAGTGCTCGCCAGACATTGACATCGGAATTTCCCGGGATTATTGTTCGCGTCTGTGAGCCCGTCGGACGCGACGTAAACGGGCGCTTCCGCCGGTCTCATTCCTACCCGCTTGGTGCGTAACAACATATTATTCCTGGAAAGGAGTAAACCAATGACTCACCTCTTTCGAACTTCAGGACCGCTTGGAGTCAACCGACTTCTGTTGGTTACCGTCATGCTTTTCATCTCAAACGTCGCCCTCGCGCAGACGACGCGAACTGCTCCGACAGCAGCAAAGGACGACGGGCCGGTCTTCCACGAATATCGGGGCATTCAGATCGGTTGGCTCGCCGACGACGTGCGTAAGAAACTCGGCAACCCTGCCAACAAGGGCGAGACCGAGGATTTCTACGTCTTCGGCAGCGGTGACAACGAGCGATGTCAAATTCTTTATGATAAGGCGACGCAGAAGGTGACGACCATCTCCGTCGACTTCATGAACGGAGCGACTGACGTGATCACGCCGCAGCAGGTGTTTGGCGCGGATGTCGAGACGAAACCGGACGGATCGAAGCACAAACTCGTGCGCTATCCGAAGGCGGGTTTCTGGGTCTCGTACAGCCGCACTGCAGGTGATACGCCGATCATCTCGATCACCATGCAGAAGATGCCGTAGCTGAAACCACGGATTACACATGCTAATCTGTGTATTCCGTGGATACGTCAGCTATCAAAGAACGCGCGCTCGCCGAAGGATTCCACAAGGCCGGAGTTATTCGCGCGGAACCGCTCGCCCAGGAAGCCTCGCGATTGAAAGAGTGGCTCGCTCGCGGCTATCACGGCGAAATGTCGTGGATGGCACGTGATGTCGAGAAGCGTCTAAATCCGCGCGAACTGTTTCCTGAAGCGCGTTCGATCGTTGTCGTTGCCCTCAACTACTACACGCCCGCTCAACACGAGGAAAACTCAAACACCGGAAAAGTGTCGCGTTACGCATGGGGTGACGACTACCACGACGTACTCAAAACAAAACTCGAGTCTCTGCTCGGCTGGATACGCGAACAGGAACCGGCAGCGGCGGGAAAAATCTGCGTCGACATTCAGCCAACGCTGGACAAGGCTTGGGCCGTGCGCGCGGGACTCGGTTGGCTCGGCAAACATACCAATGTGATCACGCCTGAGTATGGTTCGTGGGTTTTCCTCGGCGAACTATTATTGAATCTCGATCTGGAACCTGACGTGCCGCAGCTTGAGGATCACTGTGGCACTTGTACGCTCTGCATCGATGCCTGTCCGACGCAGGCGATCGCGGAACCGTACGTAGTCGACTCAAACAAATGCATTTCGTACGCGACGATCGAGTTGCGCACGCCGGAACTGCCGGAGTTGGTCCAACAAGGTCTTTCCGGTTGGTTGTACGGTTGTGACATCTGCCAGGATGTTTGTCCGTGGAACCGCTTTCAGGAAAAGACAAACGACACGAGGTTTGAGCCACGGACTGGAAACGTTAACGCCGAATTGGACCAGATCATGGAGCTCACGCTCGAAACCTACGCCGCACGCTTTCGCGGCAGCGCCATGAAACGCGCGAAGCTCGTCGGATTACAACGCAACGCTCGCGCGTTGTTATCCGATCGGCCTGGTCCATCAGTGTAAACCTGTGACACGAAGAATAATCCTCGGTGCTGCCGCTGGTTTGCTGAGTGCGCTTGTGTGTCTCGGTGTTGCCTACGTCGTTGGTGTTGTTAGTATCGCTGTTGACGTGAGGGAGTTTTTGCCCACGCTGCTCGCAGCCGTGACAGTGCTGCCGCTGATGCTGTTGTTTGTAGTGCTCGTTCCGACACTCGTGATCGGTCTGTTAACGGGACTGACGATCGGTGTCAGCGCAAACTACAGTTCGCGTGTTTATCTCATTGGCGCCGCCGCGGGATTGTTGTTTGGCCTTGTACTGTTACGTGGTGTGTTACCTTTGATCATCGTGCCCGAACCGGGCGATTTTACTTCGATTGTTACTCGACCAATTTGGGCCGGAGGTTATTCGTTATTTCTCGGACTTCTAGCATCGCGATTCTTCAGTTGGTTCCGATAATCCATGCCACATCACGCAAGTAATCCAAAGTTCGTTGAGGAAGTAAAAGATAGCTTCGTCCAACAGACGGTCATGAGGTTGATCGGTGGCGAGCTCACGCGGGTTGAACCGGGCGTCATTGAAATCACGTTGCCTTATCGCGCCGACTTAACTCAGCAACATGGTTACGTACACGCAGGTATCATTACAACGATCGCCGATTCTGCCTGTGGTTACGCGGCTTACACACTGATGCCGCCGGGGTCCGATGTGTTGGCGGTTGAGTTCAAAGTAAACCTGCTACGGCCCGCGAAGGGCGAAAGGTTTGTTGCGCGCGCTGAAGTGGTGAAGTCAGGTCGAACGCTGACGGTCGTGAGGGCCGACGTGCTCGCTCTGAGCAATGACGACAGCCGCGAACTGGTCGCGATCATGCAAGGCACCATGATGCGTCTCGAACGTTAATGTGTCTCATTCATCTTATCGGCGGAGCTTTCAAGCACACGCCGCAAGAGCTATCGCAAAGGATTAGTCAGAGCGCGTCGGATCTGATCAAACGTGCTTTTGACGATATCGATCCGTCGCGACTCGTCGATCATCACGTTCACATCGCAGGACTCGGTTCAAACGGCAGCCGTGCTTTCGTCAACGCGAAGATGAGAACGTGGAAGCACCCGTTTCATCGTCTCAAGTTCAAAGTCTACATGAGTTCCACTGGCGTCGACGACGAACATCGCGCTGACGCGCAGCTCTTCAAACGTCTCACAGATCTCGTCGCAAACATTCCCAATCACGGCAAACACCGGTTGCTCGCGTTTGATCAAAACTATCGTCCGGACGGTTCCGTTAATCTCCAAAAGACGGAGTTTTATGTGCCGAACGATTACGTTTTCAAACTCGCCGAGCAGCACCCGGACATGTTTGTGCCGAACATTTCAGTGAATCCTTACCGGCCGGATGCGATCGCTGAACTCGAGAAATGGGCCAGGCGCGGCGCGCGCGTGGTGAAGTGGTTGCCGAATGCGATGGGCATCGATCCTTCTGATGCGCGTTGCGATCCGTTTTACCAGAAGATGAAGGAGCTCGATCTGATTCTGTTGAGTCATGGCGGCGAAGAGAAGGCTGTCGAAGCAGAGGAGGATCAAACACTCGGAAATCCGCTGTTGTTGCGACGCGCGCTCGATCACGGCGTTAAGGTGATTGTGGCCCATTGCGCGGGTTTGGGTACAAATGAAGATCTCGACGACCCGGAGCGCCCGCAGGTCCACAACTTCGATCTTTTTCTGCGGCTGATGGAGGAGAAACGATACGAAGGACTTGTCCATCAGCCGCAGAAAAAGATCGAAGTTGTGGACCTGCGGGCGCTCCGGGTCGTCGAGATCTTCATTTGTACCCAAACCCGCGCAATGGGCCACAATCACCTTAACGC
>DATNJO010000265.1:0-13974 GCA_035603895.1 Pyrinomonadaceae bacterium | reverse complement strand
CCACTGGATTCGTTTCTTCAGCGATCACTTCCGTTTCATCCGTCACGACGAACGCGGCTGCGGCATGACCGACTGGAATGTCGGCGACCTTTCTTTCGAACGTTGGGTTGAAGATTTGGAAGCTCTTGTCGACGTCGTGGATCCGCAAGAGCCGTTTGCCTTACTCGGGATCTCTCAAGGTGCAGCGACGTGCATCGCCTACGCGGTGAAGCATCCGGAGCGTGTTTCTCAACTGCTACTTTATGGCGCTTATGCGCGCGGGACATATCAACGTGGCGATCCGGATAAAGAGCGTTTTTATCGTGCGCTCATAGAGATGGCTCGTATCGGGTGGGGCAAGAACAATCCGGCATTCCGGCAAGTGTTCACTTCGCGATTTATTCCGGGCGCAAGTGAGGAACAGATCGGCTGGTTCAACGATCTCTGTCGCAAGACAACGTCGCCGGAGATCGCTGCACGACTGCTCGAAACACGCGCCGAGATCAACGTCGTCGAACTACTCGAACAGGTGCAAGCGCCGACGTTAGTGCTGCACTCGCGCGACGATGATGTGATTCCGATCGAGGAAGGACACATTCTCGCTGCGGGAATTCCAAACGCTCAATTTGTCGAGCTCGATTCGCAAAACCACATTCTGCTGGAGTCCGAACCAGCGTGGGAACGTTTTTGCGGCGAAGTGCTCGACTTCATGCAGATGAAGAACGCGACGCGCAGCGAAGATCCGGCATTCGCTTTGTTATCGCCACGCGAGCGAGAAGTGTTGGCGTTGATTACAGAAGGTCTGGGAAACGCGGAGATTGCGCAGCGGCTTTCAATCAGTGAGAAGACCGTGAGGAATCATGTTTCCAATCTGTTCGACAAACTCGGCGTGTGGACGCGTGCGCAGGCGATGGTGTTCGCGCACGACCACGGGTTTTCAGCCCAGAAGTAACTGAACGAATTGCTGTAGCTCATCCATATTAAGATCTGACACAGCCCAGTAAGCCATACCTCCGTTGGACCAACGAATCACGTTATAGCCATGATTCGTCGACGTTAGTTCATTCAGCGGTACCGCGTCGGTTGATGGCCATATAAAAACATTTATGGAATGTTGCCGGCGTTGATAGACCAATGCGGCGACTGAACGATGACCGATATAGTCGAGTCTTCCACCAGTTAACTTGAAACCCTGTTCGCTTAGGTCTTTGACTGGAGGCGAGAAGTCGAGTTTGCCGTCGAACCACGGCTTCACCGTGTGCTGATCCGAGGACGGAACATCAGTTAAGTGATCGGCCATAAGCGAACGCACATGGCTCGAAACGATCTCCTGGGCAAGCAGATCGCTTTCTGATTTCCGCGTCAGGATTTGCGCAACGCCCCACACGAGACCAATCACGATCACGAGCGACGTTACCGCTACTAACCAGCGCCACCGAACTACAAACGACTTGCGCTCGGGTTCGTTTTCTCTACGTAGCGCGGAGCGCAAGCGTTTTTCGAAATCCGCAGGCGGATCAAACCGCACATCGCTCTGGCCGACTGCTGACCGAACACTGCGAATAGCCTGATAACTTTGCGTGCAGTTACCGCAATCTCGTAGATGTTTCTCGACCTCCATGCTCTTCACGATATCCAGTTCGCCGTCGAGATAGCCGTGAATCAGGTCACGCGTTTCGTCGTAACTCAATGCTTGCCTCCTTTCCCATGCGCTTCGCGAGCAATGTATGCAATCGTTGTCGTCCGCGTTTTAGTCGAGACATAACGGTTCCGATCGGGATGTCGACAACGTCAGCGATCTCTTTGTACGAGAGACCTTCCATTTCGCGCAGCACAACGACTTCGCGAAACTCGACTGGGAGCTCTTGCAACGCCTGTCGCACCATCTGCGAGTCGACGCGCTGCAGAAGCAGTGTTTCGGGATCGGAAGCGTCTACACCGACTTCGTCAAGCCTGTCGTCGATTGGGTCCGCCAATCGCAGCACACGATTCTGTTGTAGCCACGTGTAGCAAGTGTTCCGGACAATCGTCAGCAACCACGAGCGCGAATCACCTCCGTAGTATCCGCCGAAGAACTTAAAAGCGCGCAAGTAAGCTTCCTGGACGATATCCTCGGCTTCACTGTCGTCATGGACCATCCAACGCGCGAGATTGTAAGCAGCCTTCAGGTGCGGCAAAGCAATCTCTTCAAACCGAACGACTTTGCTTTGTTCTGGCAACGAATCCCTCGCTCGTTTCGATCCCCTCTTAAGTACAGACTGAAGCGCGTGCGGGTTTATTCCCAGGAATATTCCCGCGCCAGTCATGGTCTGGATAGTCGATAGCAATTTTACCAATGTTAATGGGGAGTGAAAGAAATGAAGAATCTGACTAACTGGCTGTTAAATCCTCCGACCGATGGTCCGAGCGCGACGCTCTTGCTACGACTGATGGCGGGATCCGTTTTTCTTTGGGAAGGCATTCTGAAGTTCGTGTATCCCAATCAGGGAATCGGGCGTTTTACGAAGCTCGGTTTTCCCGCGCCACATTTCATCGCGACTGCCGACGGTTGGTTTGAGATCGTTGGTGGTGTGTTGTTGCTGACGGGTTTGTTGACGCGGTTAATTGCGGTGCCGTTCATCATTGAGATGCTGGTGGCAATGGCGTCGACAAAGATAACGTTGTACCTGGGAACCTCTCCGCTGCCGCTGCCGCCGGTACCACCGCAGATCGGTGTATGGGCGGTGCTGCACGAAATCCGCTCCGAATTCGCGCAGCTATTTACCTGTGCCTTCCTGCTCGTCGACGGCCCCGGCCGCTGGTCTCTCGACGCACTATTAGCAAGCCGGCGCACCAATCACGGTGCGCCGCCGCTTAAGCTCTCGTTCGCCGAGCGCTGAGACACAAATTAGCGCGACACCAACTTGTGTCGCGAACTAAATAATTCTCCGCCTAACTGATCGGTCAGGAGTTCAACGTTGATGAAAAACTTGAAAGAGCCGGTCTGCTGGATACCGAGCAAGAAGTGAACGTTGATCGACTCGCCCTGCTGGAGTGGCGTGGCCAGCGTCACCGTGTCAGACGAGAGCGACGAGTTGAAACCGCCACCGTTGCTCTGCGTGGGCGGCTGTTCGAGAGTCGTTCCCAGCACGGTCACGCTGCAAGGTGTAGCGCCGGCGCAGGTGTCGGGGTCGTTAATGCCGTTCACCGTCAAGTTGGTTGAAGTGCGCGGTCGAAGATCCGCGATTCCCGAAGGTGTGGGAAAAGTTGAAATGTCGATGATGCGGAAACGCAAACGCGTGACAGGGAAACCTGAGGTGTTAACGATGCGCCTGCGTAGATCGAGCGTGCCGAACGTCGAGTTGTTTGGCGGGTCTGTAGTGAGATCGCGCACGCGGTTCGGTGCCGCCGAACTTCCGACTGTCCCATCCAAATTCAAAACCAACACATTGGCGTTCTGCTCTACGGGACTCGACAGGTTTTCCGGTCCGGGAGCGCCGAGACGTTGCCCGGCTCCGGCGGATGTTCCGTTGGTGTCGACGAAATAAAAGTCAGCCGCATTGTTGTCCGTATCCTTTGGTAACCCGTTGGTCGGACACGCGCCGAAAGTCGTGATCGATCCGCCCTTGCCGCAGGTGTCGCGGACGAAGGCGTAATCAATGCTAAAAGGGGTCAGCGCAGGGTAACCAGTGCCTTCTTTATAGAGCGTGTTGGCTTCGGCAGTCGAACCGGCGGCATCAAGCCGCGTAGACGTCGAGAAGTTCGCCGCGTTCGACGTGCGGAAAATTGCGATACCTGCGTTGTCGGGAATGTCAGTCGTATAAGTGGCATCGCCTGTCGCGGTTGTTGCGGTCGCGCCGTCGTTGCCGGATGGATAAGACGAGAGGCTGTAAGCGGTGGAGTTAACGCCAAGGAAGTGTCCGTGCGCGGGGATGATTGTGCCGTTCGGGATCACAAAGCGGATGACGCCGTCGGAGGCGGCGAGTGCCCAACCGGAAGAGCCGTCAGTGGTGGCGACTCCGATTGGTGTTTCCGTGTTGTTGTAGAGCTCCACGAATTCGTCGTTCGCTCCGCTCGGTCCGCGCAGACGAAACTCGCTGATGACAACGTCGCCCGCGAAGGGGCCAGTGACGACGGTGAACGCGGTCGCGGAGTTGTTCGACGTGTCCGGGTCTGATGTATCAGAGGTGCCGTCGACGGTGTTGCTGATGGTTGTGCCGCGTGGTGTGTTTTGGTTGACCTGTACGATAAGCGTGGCCGTTGCGGTGGAGTCGAAAGGGAGCGTGCCCACGTTGACGGTTAACGTTGTGCCGTCGAACGACACCGAGCCAGTGGTTGTGGAAGCGTCCACAAAAGAGGTGTTTGCCGGAAGCACATCAGTGAGAACGACATTGACCGCATCGTCTGGCCCGGCATTAAAGACGGAGATGCTGTAAGTTATCTGGCCGCCGAGTGCTACCGCCTCATCGCCAGACTTGAATACGACCATGTCGGCCGAAGGCGCGGTTTGCGCGGATACGGTTACTGCTGAAACGAGTACGGTTGTTAAGAGCAAAAGGCGACCGAAGGAAGTGAGCAGGCGCCGAGAGAGGGAAGAGATCATCTTCTGAATCCTTTCGATTTTATGGTGCTGCTGCTCTCTCGGGCGAATTGTAGGAACAGCGTTGAGACGTATGAAGTGTATCATTGCTTAGTCGTGCGTCTCGGAGAAAAATAGTTTTGGAGAATGGAAGTTAATGCCAGTCCGGATTGAAGTCTTTTCTGATTACCTTTGACCGTTCTGTTGGCTGGCGGAGCCAGGCCTGCACCAACTGATGCGAAGGCGGCCGGAAGTCGAGGTCGTTTGGAAAGCGTTTGAGTTGCGACCCGATCCTGTGCCGCCACGCGATCCGGCCGGCGAGTACCTGGCGCGTGTGTGGCAGGATTCTGTTTATCCGCTCGCGGAGAGTTTAGGCGTCACGATGCGTTTGCCACCGATTCAACCGCGTTCGCGCCGCGCACACGAAGCAGCAAAGTGGGCGCAGACACAAAATCAATTCGACGCTAACGATGTGTTCGGAGCGTATAACGCTGCCATCTTTCGCGCCTTCTTCGAACGTGGCGAAGACATCTCCGACATCAACGTTCTGACAAAGCTCGCGCGCGATCTGGATCTCGATGATTCTCTTCTGCGCACAGCGCTCGACACCAAACAATTCGAACCCGACGTTCTCTCTGACGAAAACGAAGCAGCTTCCCTCGGCGTTCATGCCGTCCCGGCCTTCATCGCCAACCGCCGCTTCGCCCTAACCGGCGTCCAACCCGTCACGGCGCTTGAAGAGATGGTGAACCGCGCAAGCGCCTTCGAGAGCGGGTCTTAATGTGTACGAAATGAGGGTGAATCCGCGTGAGTCTAACGACACTGAATACGCTTGGGACTTAAGCCTCGAGCAGAACTTCGGGATGGTTCTTAGCTATTGTCAACAGCTTAAGCGCTGCGTCTCCCGGCTCCCGTGAGCCTTGTTCCCAAGCCTGAACCGTCCTGGGACTGATGTTCAGCATCATTGCAAACACTGCTTGCGAACAATTTAGTCGTTCGCGTATTCGCGCGATATCTTTAGGCGACATTGCCTTGGGCGCACGCGGGGCTTGAATTCGCGTCACCTTTAGATTGCGACGCTTACCACGTTCGAAAGCAAGTGCATCTTCCATCGCTTCTCTAAGTTCGGTAAATGCCTCATCAGTCATATAGTTCGATTTATTTGTCTGTCGCTTCTTTCCTGTCTTCATGACCCATGCTCCCCTTAATCTAGTGGTAAAATACGGCTTACTTAAGTCCTTTTCATCGGAGGTTGTTTAGTTGTCCACACCCAGACAGCCGTACGAGCCTGTAGAAGACATCCCCGGAATCGAAACAAATAAACTTGACTTTCGAATGATTAATCCGCTTATGCACGAAGTGCTAACGACAACACGCATAGCACTGAAACGTCGCTACAACTTTAAGAAGCAAACTGCCTACGACCGAGAACTCAGTACATTCTTAGAAGGACAGTTACTTGTCTTTGCTTCAACACACGCAAGTATTCACATACTGTTACGCTATCTATTGAGAAAAAAATATTATCCACCAGTGGCTGATGCGGCATCGTTAGCGAGAGAACAAGTTGAAAAGATTTTTTCTATAGCACTTGTCCTAACAAACCCTCCAAGGTGGGTTAAGCAAGGTATTAGAGGAAACTGGCGTTACGATTATCAAGCCTACCTTTTAGCCCTTGAGGAACAGGGACAGAATCCAAGGTTTGAAGAGTTCCTTACGAAGCATTACGTTGAGTATCTATCAAACGGCCAGCGCGTTCCGACTCGTGGTTCTAGGACAGAACACGTTATTGTTTCAGACTTCGCGAAGAGGGTTCTCAAATACCAATGGGACTACCCGGTAGGAAAAGATCCAAAATGGTTTAGTAGAAGGTTTAAGAAGAATAGAGGGCGCAGGGCTTGGCTCAGTAATTACTTTGACTTCCCAACCCCCGGAAAATCTCTAGCTGACATCAAGGGAAAAACACTTAGAAAGTTCTTATATCGTTGGCATAAAGAGTACAACTACTTTTCACAGTTTACTCATGTTAGTTTGGGTAAACAGATGATTCCTTACATGGTCCAAATCAAGAGTCGAGAAGTACTTTGGAAAACAGAAGTAAATAGCGACAATCTAACTGAGCGTGTGATTTATACAAGCTTTACAGCTGTAGCGAGCGCCTGTACTTTGATTCTCCTGAAACTGCGGGATCCGTCAGGGGCTACAGTTCCTCTTCTCAGGTTTTGGAAGGAGTTGGACCGAACCTCGCTTTTCTCTAGGGCGATTTGGAATATATATCCCCGTCGAAATCTATGACACAACCTGAAGTTAAGCAGAGGAGGGGTAATGACAAAAGCACCGACTGTTTTTGTTAGTTCCACGTTTTACGACCTCAAACAAGTCAGAGCTGACTTAAGAGACTTCATTACTTCACTAGGCCTAACTCCAGTCATCTCTGAATACGATTCATTTCCAATAGATCCGACGATTTCAGCGGTTGAAAACTGCCTTAAGGTAGTAGAGGAAAGCGCTGATATTTTTGTGCTGATAATCGGTGGTCGTTACGGAACAGTTAAGGATCAAGGTAGGTCAGTTACGAACATGGAATACCTCAAGGCTAGGGCCAAAGGAATTCCAATATACGTTTTCATTGACAAGTCAATTCTAAGCATCCTTCCACTTTGGACCGCGAGTCCGCAGAATGATTTTAGCGCCGTCGCTGACTCTCCTAAACTCTTCGAGTTTGTTATTTCGGTTCGCGATACAGATGGCGTTTGGACAATACCTTTCGAGTTTGCACAAGACATTACCACTGGCCTCCGCAAACAACTGGCTTATCTTTTTATGGACGCCTTAGGCTTTCGGCAACGAATAAAGTCAGCACATCTACCTCCGCAGTTAGCAAACTTAACAGGCACTTCACTAAAACTTGTCTTAGAACGGCCACCGTTCTGGGAGCACCTACTGTTTGCCAACACCTTCGTCGAAGAACTGAAACTTGTAAAGGAATACGATTGGGACGTGCAATACGGCGTCATTTTAGGACCAGGCTTTCATTTGAAAGAACCAAGCGAAGTATTCGATTGGATTTCCAAGCAAATGAGTGAGGGGCAACGGATAGTCGATAGCTTCAGTAATCTACTGAATACCACCTTGCCCGAAGCTCTAGGTCCACCAGGAGTCTCCGGCGACCCGATAAGGCTTGTTTATGTCAGCCGACGGTTGGCAGACACTTATAGGTCATCGCTGGAGTGGGCCAGAGAAGCGAAGAGGGTTTCAGTCCCAGATGAGTACCAGAAGATAGTGTTAATAGTTGGGGAATTTCTCAGTAAAGTAACTAAGAGCGTAGAAGACATGAGCGAGGACCTTTTAGAACAACTGAATAAGGGTATCGCCAAAGGACAGGCTGAAGGTGGCACGATAGTCATTGATATGACTCTGACTTTTGAGTTACGTGGTCTTGATGAGTTTGACGAAGAACTGCAAAGGCTTCGTCGTCTGGCTGGTTTAACAGAGAAGGGATAGAGTTCGAGGTTGAAGGTTGGCGAGGTAGTTTTTTTCCCGCAGGAACTGTTTGAATAGTTTGTCCATACTCTCTCCAAATCCAGAAAGTATGGGAGTCTGTTAGTCGGAAGGTTCTAAGCCTGTAAGGTAGCTTTCTGTAACCTCAGGCAATAAAACATTTGGTGCCCCCGCAGGGATTCGAACCCCGAACCAACAGATTATGAGTCTGCTGCTCTAACCGTTGAGCTACAGGGGCACATGACGTGGGGCTGAGTGTATCACGCAGGGATTTGGAAGCTGCAAATCGCCCCCAAACTCTCCAGAAACTGACTCAACGCAGTCCTGGTCCACGACGCTGATCTCACCAGCTTCAACCAACCATCAAAAAATCATTGATCTTCTTCTCGACAAATGTTATATGAGGGCACCTTTCCCCAGCAGCTGAGCAGCTAGCTACTCAGATAATTAGCAACTCCCCGCTAAAGCTATCCAATCCGAGCCTTAAAGAACGCTGTAGGCTGAAGCCTCAAGGAGTGCCTCAATGTTGTCCTCTATTTATAACTGTGTAAATGCCCACAACTCTAAATCAAACCAGATTCGCACATTAGCTCGCCGATTATTAGTTGTTGCGCTGACGCTATGCATGCTGTCAAGTTCGACACCTGCGGCACCACAAACCATCGTTTCTGTAACCAGCGAAACAGCAATCGATCTAGGTTTCTGGTTTCATAACAGTGGGCTCGCAAAGTGGCTTCAGGGAGAGGGGAGCGGAAGTCGAAAGAAACAGCAAAAGCAGGCAGACCGGGACGCGCTCATTACCTCGCTGCAAATTTTTCCTGGTGACGTGACAGTTGAGCGAGGGGAACGCGTCAGGTTCTCGGCTGTTGCTTACGATCAGGAGAACAATCCTGTCGGCGGCGTTAAGATCAAATGGTCCGCCAAGAGTTCGGATCAGGGCCGCCGCGTTCGTGTGACGCCCCAGGGAGAGTTTGAAGGAATAGCAGCCGGGTTATTTACGGTCACAGCCGAAGCCGCTGACAAGATAAGTGCATCCGTTCAAGTCACTGTCAAAGCTGGACCAGCGCGAAATAAGGCTGAGTCGCCGAGTGGAGTACGTCAGGTTTCGACGCGCGATAATCCTGATTCAAAGATTGGCTCGATAGAAAAGAAACAATCTTCTTCAACCCCGGCTGTCGCGTCAAAAGTAAAAAACCGTCCCGAGATCAATAAGACTTCCGTGCGACGAAACCATAAAAGCGGAAGGAACAGCTCGGCTGCGACAAAAGCAATGCCCGTATTCCTTGACGATGGTTGGGGAGACAGTAATTACTGGTCAGCAGACGATCCTGGCAACGTGGTGGGCAATCCACCCACTGCGCCATTGGACGGCGGAAGTGGCAGCGGCAACTTTCAATTTGTAGCTCCTGTGCTTGGTCTTCCGGGCCGCGGCATCAACACCACGCTGAGTTTGGTCTATAACTCACGCCTTTGGAACAAGGCAAACAGTCAGATCAATTATGACAACGATCGTGGTTGGCCCGCCCCTGGCTTTTCGCTCGGCTTCGGCAAGATGCTGGGCATCAGTATTAACAGCGGCTGCATGCTGGTCGATGCTGATGGGACGCGACATAGTTATACCGGCACAATTCAGTTTTTCAGTTGGGGCACCATCGGTACTATGCATACAACTGATGGCTCCTTTATCGATTACACCTATCAAACAGGTACGAATGGGGTCATTACTTCCGGGGAGGCACGGCTGGCAAATGGCACAGTTATAACCTACGGCGCTTATTCCCAATCAGGTGGGGGCGTCTTTCCGACTTCAATACAGGATGCCAATGGAAATTTCATCAACATCACGTACGTAAACAACAGCGGACCGCGCATTCAAACAGTCACTGACACACTCAGCCGCACCATCAGTTTTCATTACAACGGCAATAACCTGCTCACCGCCATCACCGCGCCAACTGTCCCGAGCGGCACGCGCACGCTGCTCAGGCTTCACTATCATCAAATGGCGTTGAACTATGGATTCAACGGTCTTACCGCTTCAGTCAGAGATGCCAATCCCTGGATGATTGATGCGATTTATTATCCGGGCACAAACAATGGTTATTGGTTGAACGATTCGGATTCGTACTCGAGCTACGGCATGCTGGCGAAGGTAATTGAGCAGCGGGCGATGGGCTTCTCATCTTCCGGTCTCACCGACATGGGCACAGTGTCACAGGGTTCACTCACCCGCAAACAGACTTATAACTATCCACTCACGCCAGATTTCAGCTTAACCGATGCACCTACTTATACAACGCAGACTGAAACCTGGACGCGGGATGGGACGAATCTCGATTCAGCGACGACAAGCTATGAATTGCACGAGAACGACACACCGCGCGTTACAATAATCACTTTTCCCAATGGCACGAAGAATAAGCAACTCGCTTTCAACACGCCGGGCCAATACAACGATGGTTTGGTCTATCACGACGAGACTTACGTCGTCGCCGGACAGCCGCTGCAGGCCAGTAACTCGTTTTGGGAAGCAGGCGCCTACGGTTCTGCGCGTCCTACCCGAGTCGAAAATATCGACGAGCGCAACCAGATGACGGCGAGCGAGTTTAGCTACGGTACCGTTTACAACCAGGTAACGGAGATTCGTGATTATGACTACGGCGGAACCGTACTCTTACGTAAAACGCAGACCTCGTATCAGAACAGCACCGATTACACGAACCGGCATATCTTTAATCTTCCACTGACAGTGGAGGTTCGTGATCCAGCCAACGTCAGACTCGCTCGCACTGAATATCAATACGATGGCCAAACGCTGACCGACGCACCCAGTGTCGGCATGCACAACGACACGCACAATCCGTATGCGCCCCAATGGGAACAGTGTGAGTGCGGCCTGTGGGACCATTGGCAGATCGAATGCCTGGATTGGCGGTGCAATTGGCTCAGCAACTACAACCCGGCGACTGATTATCGCGGCAACGTAACACAGGTTACGACGTATGCTGACGGCGCCAATCTTGGGGGCGCGGTAACCGACACGCTCAATTACGACATCACCGGCAACGTGATCAGAGGCACCAGTTCATGCTGTGACCAAACCAGCTTCACTTACACAATTGACACGCAGTTTGCCTACCCGACTTCAAAGACGCGCGGATCGGCCACCGATCCTTTTGCTCAGGTAAAGATCATCGCGAGTTATGACTTCAACACCGGACTCGGCCTGTCAGCCGTAGACGGAAACGGACGACAAACAACCACGAGTTACGACTCCAACACGTTGCGGGCGACGACCGCGGTTGGTTCCACGGGCTCGCATTCGGATTTTACGTATGACGATTCAGCAATAACCATCACCACGACCACATACCTTGCAGCAAGCGAGGGCGGTAGTATCGCGGAGCAAAACGTCAAATACCTGAATGGCCGTGGACAGGTGTGGCAGGAGAAGGCACTTGGGGCCGGTGGCGTATTCGACTTCGTTAACACGATTTACAACAACATGGGGCAGGTGTCACAGCAGTCACGTCCGTATCGCACCGGGCAAACACAATATTTCAGTACGATGACTTATGATGAACTGGGTAGAAAGAGGGTCGCGACTGCTCCCGATGGCAGCGTAACGCAAACCTTCTATAACGAAGTGAGTAGACCCAGCGTTGCGTCAAGTAGTCCGGGCAGCACAACGCGGATGCAGGATGCATGGGGACGCGAGCGTTGGGCTCGGAACGATGCACGCGGTCGGCTCGTCGAAGTTGTGGAGCCTGATCCCGCCGGAAACGGGTCAGTTGCCAGTAATGGTTTGCTAACGACTTTAGGCTACGACACTCTCGGTAATCTGACGCAGGTTGTTCAGGGCGCTCAGACCCGCTCGTTCAAATACGATTCACTCGGACGATTAACTGCGCAGAAACTTGCTGAAGTCAGCGCGACCTTAAACGACAGCGGAACTTATGTCGGATCGGGAACCTGGAGCGATGTATTTACCTATGACAATCGCTCGAATCTAACTTCCCGCACCGACGCACGTGGCGTCAAGACTGTTTATACCTACAACGCCGATCCATTAAATCGTTTGCAATCGATTTCGTGGGACACGAGCGGTTTCGGCGACACGTCGAATCCGATTCTTGCGGCGGCGACTGTAACTTACCAATATAGAACCAAATCGACCGGTACCGAGCTGAAAGATGTGACCCAGGTCGCGAGCGTGTCTACTGCGGGCATTAACACTCTGAGTTTTGCCTTCGATATCGAAGGTCGAATAAGTGCCAAGACCTTAACGCTTTCCAGCCGGGCCTCTTACCCCTTCGTCACTGACTACATCTTCGACTCGCTGAGTCGTGTGAAAGACGTGCGTTATCCCGCTTCGTACGGCAATGGCAGCGCACCTCGCAAACTGGTGCACCACGATTACGATGTTGCCAGCCGTAGTAGTGGATTGACTTATGATGGCCAATCACACGCGTCGAGTCTTGTTTACAACGCCGCCAGTCAACTGACTTCGGTCAATGTAGGCACCGGTACAAATCAAGTTGCCGAAAGTTATGGTTATAACGCTCAGACGGGCTTGATGGAGAGTCAAACAGCTATACGGAACGGCTCTACGCTGCTCGATCTCTCGTATGACTACGCAAATGCAAATGGAAAACGTACGGGCCAGCTTAAAAAGCTACTCAATAACCTCAATCACAACAAGGATCGCGGCTACAACTACGATGCTTTAGGAAGACTGGTGCAAGCCACCGGTGGTCCATCAGCTTCTCCGCTGTGGACGCAAAACTATACTTACGATCGCTACGGTAACCGCACTGCCGTTTCGGCCAGCGGCTTCTCCGCAAAGAATGAGGGCCGCTCTACAGAATCGCCGCGAGACTTGCTTGCAAAGAACACATTTGAACTTCCGGCTTTTCTAAACGATCCGACCAAGCCAGTGTCAGACTCGCCACTCACGCTCCGCGATCCTAACGCAGGCGCAAACGCGAACAATCTGAGCACCTCGGCTGTTCCGTTCCAGGGTGGACCACCAACTTTTACGGACGATCCGTTGGTTGCCGGTACAACCCTGGTGAAAGCAATCCACATCACGGAGTTGCGCAGTGCAATCAATCTCCTTAGAACACGAGCGGGCATCGCAACAGTAAGCTGGGCCGAAGCGGTGAGCGCCGGAGTGTCGATTAAAGCGTCACACATCACCGAAATGCGCACGCGCCTGGAGGAAGCAAGAACTGCTTTAGCACTAGCGCCAACTTCCTACACGGATCCGACCCTTACGGTGGGGACAACCCAGGTGAAGGCAGTGCACATTCAGCAAATACGTGACTCACTGAAGGCAGCGTGGAATACGTCAACACAGATTTCGCGTGATGGCCATGCCACCCTCGCCTACAGCACCGCGTCAAACCGCATCACAACTACCGGCTTTGCTTACGATGCGGCAGGTAATCAGGTCCGCGCACTCGTTCCGGGTGGCGCCGTGTCACAACGCTTTCAATACGACGCAGCGAATCGCCTGGTGAAGGTCAAACTAGACGACAACACCACGGTGATAGCGACCTACACCTACGGTAATACGAACGAACGATTGATTGCGGAAGAAGGTGGCCTGCGCACTTACTATGTTGGTGAAGGCGCCACGATCGCTGAGTTCACCGAAAGTGGAGCGTCGACCACGCCTGTATGGTCCAGGAACTATGTTTATTTAGCCGAACGTTTGCTTTCCAAAGTAACCCCCAACGGCAGTGGTGGAGAAGCATTCGAGTTTAATCACCCGGATCGATGGGGCACTCGGCTGGTTACAAATCCAGCCAGCGGTACGTCGTTCGAGCAGGCAAACCTGGCCTTTGGTACGGCGCTCGTCGCTGAGTCTACTGGCTCAACAAATCGGCGATTTACTACGTACGATCGCAGCGCGACGACGGGCCTCGACTACG
>DATNJO010000264.1:0-16930 GCA_035603895.1 Pyrinomonadaceae bacterium | reverse complement strand
GTTTGCGGACGCCATTTGCGAGCGATTACTTGATAGGCCATTTGTTGTTTGTTGACGTAGTGAGTAGCGAACTGGCCAGACCCCGGACTTACCCGCAACACACGCTGCCGTTGCTACCGTTGCTCCGTTCCCGGCCTGGCGGGGTTCACAAGGCTTGCGTTGTGCGGAGCCCGGGATCTGATAAAACTTTCTGGCGGAGAGGGTGGGATTCGAACCCACGGAACGGTTTCCCGTTCACAGCATTTCCAGTGCTGCCAGTTCAACCACTCCTGCACCTCTCCTGGCATTGTTGATTTTCGATTGTTGATTGCCGATTGAAAACCAGGTCCTTCAACCTTATCTCAATCAACAATCAAAAATCGGCAATCGAAAATGACTTGGCGGAGAGGGTGGGATTCGAACCCACGGTGGGCGTTAACCCACTCCGGTTTTCGAGACCGGTGCACTAATCCACTATGCGACCTCTCCGTGTCTCTATTCAGTTCGCCTGCGGCGGAAAAAATCCTGCATCAGCGTGCGGCATTCTTCTTCCAGCACGCCTGTTCGCACTTCAATCCGATGGTTCAAAAAATCGGTATCGCAGATGCGAAATCGGCTGTGCACTGCTCCAGCTCGTTCGTCCGGTGCGCCGTAAATCAAACGCCGGATGCGCGCTTGAATCAACGCGCCCGCGCACATCGCACACGGTTCAATCGTCGAATACACATCAACGCCCGTGAGCCGGTAATTGCCGAGCTTACGGGCGGCCTCGCGTAAAGCGACGATTTCGGCGTGGGCGGTTGGATCGCAGTCGGTGCGGGTGCGGTTACCGGAGACGGCGATGAGTTGGTTACCGTGGACAATACAAGTTCCGACGGGCACCTCACCGCAGTTTCGGGCTTCCTGAGCCGCGGCCAGCGCCTGCCGCATCCAGTGTTCGTCCTCGGTTTCCGCGGCAGTGTTCACTAACTTTGATTCCTTCAAACAGCCGAACGGCCACTATAGGCACGCACAAAAAAGGTGTCAAGCTACGCGCTCTGCCCGGAAATCCACCGACATAGTCGGTGGATTCTTAATATGCGACCTACCCGAACCAAGGCAACAAGAACAATTCCACCAACGCAGTTGGTGGTCCTTAATATCCAACCTACGATGGCGACCTTATGAACAATCCACCGACTGCGCCGGTGGGATTATTAAGCCGGGAAGGCCATATTGTAGGTCGGGTCTGAAAGCACCACCGACTGCGTCGGTGGGATCAATGGGAACCTCCTACATTTCCAGACATCAGACCGGAACGCGTGTTATTATCAGCTTCCCGGAGTTTCTGCGCTGCGGTCTGGTAGCGCGCTCCACATGACTCAGGTCCCAATGTCCACCGAAGTAAGCCAAAGAGGTAGCGGTCCATTATCGACAGAAAGAAGTACTGGCAGGCAGAGGCCGTCGCCCGCCCCCGAGCCGCTTCCGGATTCGACCGCGCAATCGCCAGCCGCCCTGATGCGGCGTATGTCGCCCGGCGAGTTCAACACCGCGATGATCCATTTCTATCGCGGCGAGGTGCAGCGTTCGAACACCTGGCGCAACCGTCTCGACACCACCACAAACTGGGCAGTTATCACCGCCGGCGCGACGCTTTCATTTGTTTTCAGTTCGCCAAACAATCCACACTTCGTTATTCCCATCAACTCGATCCTCGTAGCAATCTTTTTATTGATGGAGGCGCGGCGTTATCGCTATTACGAAATCTGGTCCAGCCGCGTGCGGATTCTCGAAACCGGCTACTTCGCGCATCTGCTCGCGCCGGAAAACCAGCCCGCCGAAGAAAGCTGGGCGGAACATCTGGCCGCTGACCTGACCACGCCACATTTCACCATCACGGAGTGGGAAGCGATCGGCCGTCGTTTACGTCGCAACTATTTGTGGATCTTTGCGTTGCTGGCGTTGAGCTGGAATTTGAAAGTTTATTTGTCGCCGTTACCGGCTCGCGACTTCGATGCGTTTATCGAACGCGCGATGGTCGGTGTTGTTCCCGGCTGGATCGTGTTTGTCGTGGGCGTCGTATTCAACGCAGCGATATTTATTTTTGCGATCGGCACACTGCGTCTGCGTGAAGCGACGGGAGAAGTGTTGCCGAAACACGAGTTCTCGTTGCGGCCGTTTAAGCGAATGACGAGCTGGACGGCTGCAACCACGCGGCGCACGACGGTTCGTGCGAAGCGCGCGCGGCAACGTGTGCGCAGTTCCGCGACTACAGGCGAGTTTAAGAAGATCGACATCACTGAGACTCCGGACAAGCCAGTCGAAGTCGGACGGTAAGACATTGCCGATTTTCGATTTCCGATTGTCGATTGCCAGGGTCGTTCTGTGTCAAAATCATCAATCGGCAATCGAAAATCGGCAATGACACATGCTTCAGCTTAACGGTCAACAACTTACACTTCAGCAAATCGCAGATGTAGCTACGGGTAAAGCACGGGTCACGCTCACCGCTGACGCGCGCAAGCGCGTCGAAGAAGCGCGGCGTGTCGTGGAACAGATTGTTGCGCAAAACCGCACGGTCTATGGCGTCAACACCGGTTTCGGAAAACTTTCCGACGTCAGTATCGATAAAGCTGACTTGCGCCAGTTGCAGTTGAACCTGGTGCGGAGTCATTCGTGCGGTCTGGGCGAACCACTTTCTGAACCCGAAGCACGTGCGATGTTGTTGCTGCGTGCGAACGTGCTCGCAACCGGTTTCAGTGGCGCGCGTCCACTCGTGATCGAAACTCTGATCGCGATGCTCGACCGCGGCGTCACGCCGGTCATTCCTGAAAAAGGATCGGTCGGCGCGAGCGGCGATCTCGCTCCGTTGGCCCATCTCGCACTGGCCGCGATCGGCGAAGGCGACGCGTTTTACAACGGCGAGCGTTTATCGGGCGCGGTCGCTATGCAACGCGCGCAAATCGCGCCGTTGCAACTCGAAGTTAAAGAAGGTCTGGCGCTACTGAACGGAACGCAGGCGATGGGCGCGGTCGGTGCGCTTGCCTTGCATCGTGCCGACAGACTGGTCCGTCTCGCGGACGTTGCCGGTGCAATGACGCTCGAAGCGTTGCGCGGAACGCCGGTCGCGTTTGACGAACGCATACACATGGCGCGTCCGCACGCGGCGCAAGTCGCAGTCGCAGCGCATCTGCGCGATCTGTTGCAGGACAGCGAGATTCGCGATTCGCATGTCGAGAACGATCCGCGCGTGCAGGACGCTTACAGTTTGCGTTGCATGCCGCAAGTGCACGGCGCAGTGCGCACCGCGTTGGCCCATGCGACCGAAGTGGTCCAGATCGAAAGCGGGAGCGCGACTGACAACCCGTTGGTGTTTTCCGAAACGGGCGAAGTGTTGTCCGGCGGAAATTTTCACGGTGCGCCGCTCGCGCTCGTTTTTGACTACGCCGCCATTGCTTTGACAGATTTGATGAGTATCACCGAGCGACGCATCGACCGCCTCGTGAATCCTGACACGAACGAAGGTTTGCCGCCGTTTCTGACAGCGCAGCCGGGCATCTCGTCGGGTTTTATGATGTTGCAGGTCTCGGCAGTGGCGCTGTTGAGCGAAGCGAAAGTGCTCGCGCATCCGGCGAGTGTTGATAACGTGCCGACTGACGGTGGCAAAGAAGATCACGTCTCGATGGGCATGACGTCGGCGACGAAGCTGCGCTCAATTGTAAACCTCGCGGAGATGGTGGCGGCGATCGAACTTTTGACTGCGGCGCAGGCTCTCGATTATCGTGCGCCACTCGCGCCCGGACGCGGCGTGAAAGAAGCGCACAAGATCGTTCGCAGCCTCGTCGAGCCTTTAAAGGAAGATCGTTCGATGGCGGCGGACATTGAAAGACTCAGAGGCGCGATAGTGAAAGGCGCGTTTGACTCGTTGGTAGGTTAGTTGCCCGCAAAGACGCAAAGGCGCAAACACGCAAAGCGCTACCGCGTTTCGAAAGGTTTTCTTTGCGTCTTGGCGCCCTTTGCGGGAGAACTTCTGATCTTTAAGGAGAAAACAATGGCGAACGGAATGGACGACCGAAGAAAGGGAATGGAAGAGGAATACTTTCATCGCAAGAACCAGGAAGTGATCGAAAAGCTGCGCGAGAAGATGAAAGTCGCCGAAGACGCGAAGGCGGCAGGCATGTCGTCAATGAAGTGCCCGCGCTGCGACGGCAATTTGAAAGAGAGCAACTTTGAAGGGGTCATGATCGATACGTGCGACAAGTGCAGCGGCGTATGGCTCGACCCGGGCGAGTTCGGACAACTGGTGCAGAAGGAAGGGAAGAGCGGTTGGTTTAGCCGCTTCTGGAACGCACAGGACTAATGGAAAATAGAGTTATCCGCGCTCCGCGTGGTTCCCAATTAAACTGCAAAGGCTGGCATCAGGAAGCCGCGTTGCGTTGCCTGATGAACAACCTCGATCCGGACGTTGCCGAGAAACCGGATCAACTCATTGTCTACGGCGGAGCCGGCAAAGCTGCGCGCAACTGGGAATCGTTTGACGCGCTCGTGCGTGAGTTGCGCGCGCTCGAGAACGACGAAACGTTGCTGGTCCAATCAGGCAAACCCGTCGCTGTTTTTCGCACGCACGAATACGCGCCGCGAGTTTTGATCGCCAACTCGAATCTCGTCGGTGCGTGGGCCAACTGGGAACACTTTCACGAACTCGAACGCCGCGGGTTGATGATGTACGGCCAGATGACTGCCGGCAGTTGGATCTACATCGGCACGCAAGGCATCGTTCAAGGCACGTTTGAAACGTTTGCAGCGATGGCCGACAAACACTTCGGCGGCGATCTGTCGGGCAAGCTGGTTGTTTCCGGCGGCATGGGTGGCATGGGTGGCGCGCAGCCGCTCGCCGCGACGTTGAATGGCGCGGTTTTTCTCGGTATCGACGTCGATCCCGCGCGCATCGAACGGCGCGTCAACACCGGTTACTGTGATCGTCTCGCGTTAACACTCGACGAAGCACTCGACATTTGCGACGACGCACGCGAACAGAAGCGTGGCGTTTCGGTCGGACTCGTTGGCAACTGCGCTGAAGTGTTGCCGGAGCTTGTGCGGCGTGGTGTGAAGGTCGACGCGGTTACCGATCAAACCAGCGCTCACGATCCGTTGAACGGCTACGTGCCGGCTGGTCTGTCACTCGAAGAAGCTGCAAAGCTGCGCGAGAAAGATCCCGCCGGTTATGTCGAGCGATCGAAAGCTTCGATGGCCCGTCACGTTGAAGCGATGCTCGCGTTGCAACGTTCCGGCTCGGTCGCGTTTGATTACGGCAACAACATTCGCAAGCAGGCGCTCGACGCGGGCTGCACAGACGCCTTCGAGATTCCGGGGTTTGTGCCCGAGTACATTCGCCCGCTCTTTTGCGAAGGCAAAGGACCGTTTCGTTGGGTGGCGCTTTCGGGCGACGCCGAAGACATTCGCAAGACCGACGATCTCGCGCTCGAAATGTTTCCTGAAGATCGAACGTTGAATCGCTGGCTGCGTCTGGCGCGCGAACGCGTCCACTTCCAGGGGTTGCCGGCGCGGATCTGCTGGCTCGGCTACGGCGAACGCGCAGAGATGGGCGAAGCAATCAACGATCTCGTGAAGCGCGGCGATTTGAAGGCGCCCATTGCGATCGGGCGCGATCATCTCGACACCGGTTCCGTGGCTTCACCGTTTCGCGAAACCGAGGCAATGAAAGACGGATCGGACGCAGTCGCCGATTGGCCCATCCTCAATGCTTTGCTGAACACTGCGAGCGGCGCGAGTTGGGTTTCGTTTCATCATGGAGGCGGCGTTGGGATCGGTTATTCGTTGCACGCAGGACAAGTTTCGGTTGCGGACGGAACAGATGAAGCAGCCAAGCGTTTGAATCGCGTGTTGACGAACGATCCGGGTCTTGGTGTGGCGCGACACGTTGACGCGGGCTACGAAGAAGCAGAAAAGACGGCACGAGAAAAGCAGATCAAAGTTCCGTTGCTACCAGAATAATCCCGCAAAGGCGCAAAGGCGCAAAGAAAACCCAGCGAAACGCGGCAGCGCTTTGAGCCTTGCGGGAATTTCTTATGAAAACCACTATTCGACTCTCCACCGTTGTCGTCGTCTCGCTGTTAGCCTGTGTTTCGGTGGTCGCTCGTGTTGACACGGTGCGCTTTCAGAGCAAACTCGTCAACGCAACGCTGCCTTACAACGTTATTCTTCCGCCCGATTACGACACTGCGCGCGCGACGCGTTATCCGGTGCTGTATCTGCTTCACGGTTTGACCGGACACTATTCGGATTGGGCGACGAAAACAAACATCGCCGATTACGCGGCTGAGTATCGGCTCATCGTCGTGATGCCGGAAGGAAACGACGGTTGGTATACCGACAGCGCGACCCTCAACACAGACAAATACGAAAGCTACATCCTGCAAGAGCTTTTGCCCGACGTGCAGCAGCGCTATCGCACGATCGAAGCTCGTTACGGGCGCGCAATCGCGGGACTGTCGATGGGCGGTTACGGCGCGATCAAGTTTGGTTTGAAGTCGCCGCAGACGTTTGCGTTCGCCGCATCGATGAGTGGCGCTTTCGGCGTGACGCGCTTTACTGAAAAAGAGATTCCGCAACTGTGGCAGGAGTCGGTGAAACTGTTTGGGCCAGCCGGCAGCGACACACGCAAAGCAAACGACCTTTTTGAGATTATCGGCAAGTTAACGACAGCGCGCGTTTCATCGTTACCATATTTTTACTTCGACTGCGGTACGGAAGACTCTCCGCTGATCTTTCCTTACCAGCGCGAACTCAGCGCGTTGATGTTCGAAAAGAAGATCCCGCACGAGTATCGCGAACTTCCGGGCGATCATTCATGGGGTTATTGGGACAGCCAGGTGCAGGAGATCTTGCGCATCGCGGCGCGCAAGATGCAGCACCTAAAGCTCGCGAAACCAAGAGGAGTTTGATTGCTTAACTTTGCGATTGACGTGGCTCGTGAAGCCGGAGCCGTGCTGGTCCAACGTCTCGGTTCGGCCAAAATTTCGAACAAGGGCGATATCGATCTTGTTACTGAAGCCGATCTGGCTTCCGAGAATCTGATCATCGAACGGATTCGTTCTTACTACCCGCAGCACGGAATTCTCGCGGAAGAATCCGGTGAAGCGGTTTTGAGTGGCGGACGCGGCGAGTGGAAGTGGATCATCGATCCGCTCGACGGCACGACAAACTATGCGCATGGTTATCCGTGTTTCTGCGTCTCGATCGCTTTGGAGCACGCAGGCGTGATCGAGATCGGTGTGGTTTACGATCCGGTGCGTGATGAGATGTTCGCTGCCGAACGCGGCAACGGTGCGACGCTGAACGATCGCCGGATTCGCGTGTCGTCAGTTGAAGGATTGAGTGGCGCGATGCTCTGCACGGGCTTTCCCTACAACGTTCGCGAACGTCCAAACTTCACACGTGATTTCGCAAACTTCACGATGGCCGCGCAGGCCGTCAGACGCGACGGTTCCGCGGCGCTCGATTTAGCTTATGTTGCGTGTGGGAGGTTCGATGGATTTTGGGAAGACGGTCTGAGTCCATGGGACATCGCCGCCGGAATGTTGCTGATCGAGGAAGCGCGCGGAAAAGTTACGAACTTCGATAACCAGCCGCTCAGCATTTACACGCTGAAGGTGTTGGCGAGCAACGGACTCGTCCACGACGACATGTTGAGGGTGCTCAAACACGGATTTTAGCGACGCGCTAGAACAACTCAGGAGGCCACAAACAAGATGAAGTGCACAGCATGTGGAAGTTCAGCGCTCGTCGTGGGCACCATTATGGGGGGCGACGGAGCAAGCCCCGGATTTTGTCCGAGCGACATGCCGGCTCTTAAACGCATTTTTGGTTTTGGGAGCAGAGCAATTCAAGCGTACGGCTGCGCGCACTGTCGAAACTTGCAATTCACCGTTGAGTTTACTGAACGTGATTTAGAGCGCTATCAGGAGTTTGAAGGTGAGCAGCCGGATGTGTTGGAAAGAATAAACTCAAACCCGAAGAAGTTGGAGAGCTAAAGCGCGGATTCGATCACCTTCGCCAATCGTTCGCTCTCGCGTCTCGCAAACGCACGTGTTTCTTCATTAGGTGGTGGGGCGGGGTGATAAAGCGGATGATACGTCACCACGACCTTGCCCAAATGCGGTAGCCGCCAACCGCGCGGCCAAACGCGATTCCCGCCTCTGATCGTCACCGGCAATATCGGCACGTTTGCTTCCAACGCCAACCGCACTGCACCAGCCTTGAATCTTTCCAAATGACCCGTCGACGTGCTTCGTCCGCCTTCGGGAAAGATCACAACCGCACCGCCTCCACGTAAGAACTGAAGCGCACGTCGAATCGCCTTGGGGTCACTACCTTCGAGTGCGAGTGGCCACGCGCCGAACCACCGCAAACCACGACCGACAACGGGCCAATTAAATGCGGCGCTCCATGCGAGAAAACGAAGGTCTCGTTTGATTGGGAGTGAAAGCCAGAACGGATCGATGTAAGTCTGGTGATTCGCCGCGATGATGACGCCCTCGGTTGCGGGAATATTCTCAACGCCAACGAACTCGATCTTCCACAGAACGCGGCTGGTGAACGCAATCGTCGGCCGAATGATTTTGATCGCCCACGGCGGAAGCATTCCCTCAGCTTCCGTCGGTGCGGTCGTCTTCTTTGCCGGCAATGTCTCCGAGTTATCCAAGTCGTCTGAACTCAACTGAATAGTCTATCTGTTTTGAGTTCAGCCTTTAGGCTGCTTGTGCCGCGCAAGCTAAAGCTTGAACTCAAAACCTCTCCAGCAGTCTACAACGGCCATTGCTTGTCTACGAACTCGACGTGAATTCGCTCGATTCCGTCCGCGCCGGTTGTGCGCGAGCGAATGGCTGCGTGGGCCGTAATACTGTATTGCGCACTCGTCAATCGAATAAAACGCCCGATCGGAATCTGGAGCGTCGTGAAGAGCGTCGCGCCCTGCGGGCTGATGTCCTCGGTGACGGTCTGTTCGCTCAATACCACCGCTCCATTCAAATCAACCAACTCCACGAGCATGTCGACGGCGATGTGATGCCGCGTGTGTTCGCGCTGATCTGAACCCGAGCGCGCCGCCTCGTCAACAGATGCAAGTTTTTCGGGGCCAGTAGCAGCGATCTCATAACGCTTCCACGGTTCAGCGTCATAACTCGCCGGCGCGCGCTTGCCGATGAAAGCAACGCCAACTTCAAACGCCGGTCCTTTGTCAGTGGTCTTACTCTTGAGGTGCCGCACGATAGCCCAAATTCTATATTGATCTTCCACGTGATCAAACACGCGCAACTGCCGGGGCATCGGGATCGTCATGTGCAATAGCCGCCCCTTTTCCGTGGGCCGCGTCAACGTGAACGCCGCGCCGAACGGCGTTACGTTCGCCAATCTGGTCATTTCGGTCCATTCGAAATCCGGTGCCTCGCGGCAATGAATTCGCACGGGCAGTTGCAACGCCAACCGCTCGCGAATTCGCTGTGATTCCCTGTTTTCGGCCATGTGGGAGTACTCGCCAAAAGCAGTAAAAAAGGCTAAAATATGGGCACTTTAATGATGAACCGTCCTTGTTCTTCCTTCTCAAAAATCGAGCGTCAAAAAGACTCGCGGATTGTACTGGAAAGGGTATTAGATGGAAACAACTTCTGACCGTAATCACATAAATATTGAAGACGAAATGCGGCGATCGTATCTCGACTACGCCATGTCGGTGATCATCGGCCGCGCCTTGCCCGACATCCGCGATGGCCTCAAACCCGTGCACCGGCGCGTGCTTTGGGCGATGCACGAACTCGGCAACACATATAACAAGGCTTACAAGAAAAGTGCGCGTATCGTCGGCGATGTGATCGGTAAGTATCACCCGCACGGCGATATGCCCGTCTACGACACGATCGTGCGTTTGGCCCAGGATTTCTCGATGCGTTATCCGCTCATCGACGGTCAGGGAAACTTCGGTTCCGTCGATGGTGATGCTGCTGCCGCGATGCGTTACACCGAAATCCGCATGGCGCGCCTCGCCAACGAACTCCTCGCGGACATCGAGAAAGAGACAGTTGTTTTCCAACCAAACTACGACGAGTCACTCAGCGAACCAACAGTTTTACCGGCGCGCGTGCCGAACCTGCTCATCAACGGTTCTGACGGCATCGCGGTCGGCATGGCGACGAAGATTCCGCCACACAATCTGACCGAGGTCGTTGAAGCGACACTCGCGCTTTTGAAAGATCCGGAACTGAAAGTCGAAGACCTGACCAAGATCGTTACGGGTCCGGATTTTCCAACCGGCGGATTTATTTACGGCCGCGAAGAGATCAGAAAGTCGTACGTCGATGGCCGCGGCGTTTTGCAGTTGCGCGCGCGCGCCGGGATCGATCGCATCGGACGCGGGCAGCAGGAACGCGACGCGATCGTGATTACTGAAATACCGTTCCAGGTAAACAAAGCTCGTTTGCTCGAACGCATCGCCGAACTCGTCAACGAGAAGAAGCTTGAAGGAATTTCGGATCTCCGTGACGAATCGGATCGCACCGGCATGCGCATCGTTGTCGAGTTGAAACGAGACGCAGTGCCGCAGGTGGTGCTTAACAAGCTCTACAAACTCACGCCGATGCAATCGTCCTTCGGCGTGATCAATCTCGCCATCGTCAACGGCCAGCCGCGTGTGCTCAACCTCAAGCAGATGCTCGAGGCGTTTATCGAGTTTCGCCGTGAAGTCGTGCGCAAGCGCACGGAATACGAGCTGCGCAAAGCGAAAGCGAGAGCGCATATTCTCGAAGGACTCACGAAAGCGATCGATGCGCTCGATTACATCGTCACGCTGATTCGCAATTCACGTTCAGTCGACGAGGCGCGGCAGTGGTTGCAGGGACAACTGAAAACCACGAGTGAAGTGACAGCGTGGAAGGGTGTTCCGTCCGACGTTCAACTGAAGACTTATCTCGCGCGGATGCAGAAAGCGATGGAAAGCCTTGCGTTTTCCGAGATTCAGGCGCAAGCGATTCTCGATTTGCAGTTGCGTCGTTTGTCGGCTCTCGAACGGCAGAAGATCGTCGATGAATATGAAAACATCATCAAGCTGATCGCTGAGCTCGAAGAGATTCTCGGCAACGAACGATCGCTGCGTCGCGTGATTGCAAAGGAACTGGAGGAAGTCAAAAAAGAGTTTGGCGACGAGCGTCGTACGGAGATTGTCGATGAAGGCGTGGAGCTTTCGATTGAAGATCTGATCGCGGATGAGGACGTTGCGATCACCGTCACCAACAGTGGTTACATCAAACGCACGCCAATCACGACCTATTCGCGTCAGGGACGCGGCGGCAAAGGCCGTTTTGGCGCGGCCGCGAAGAATGGTGATTTCGTCGAACATCTCTTCATCGCGTCAACCCATGCTTATCTGATGATCTTCACCGACGACGGCATGGTCTATAAAATAAAAGTTCACGAAGTGCCCGACGCGGCTGCTTCAGCGCGCGGCAAGGCGGTCGTGAATCTCATCAACATTCCCAGCGATCGAAGACTCGCGGGTGTCGTTCCCGTGCGCGAGTTTGCGGAAGGCCGCTTTGTCGTAATGGTCACGCGTAAGGGCGTAATCAAAAAGACGTCGCTGGCAGACTTTCAGAACATTCGCACGAACGGCATCATCGCGATCAACATCGACGAAGGCGACCGGTTGCTCGACGTCATACTCACTGACGGCACCAAACGCATCTTCATCGCGACGCACAATGGACTCGCGATTCGTTTCGACGAGAAGAACGCGCGTCCGATGGGCCGCGCGACGCGTGGTACGCGCGGGATCGAGTTGCGGCAGGATGATTTCGTGGTTTCGGTTTGTGCGGTTTCGGCTGAAGATAAGGAACGGATGCTGTCAGTTTCCGAACAGGGGTACGGCAAGCAGACGCCGATCACGACCTATCGTCTCCAGTCGCGCGGCGGCAAGGGCGTCATCAACATGAAGACGACCGAAAAGACCGGCAAGGTCGTCGCCGTGTTTCCGGTTGAGGACGAGTCGGAGATCATGATCATCACGCAGCAAGGCAAATTGATCCGCCTGGAGGCGGATCATATTCGCAAGACGGGCCGCAGTGCGCAAGGCGTGCGACTGATCAAAACCGACGCGGGTGACAAAGTGACGAGCGCGTCACTGGTAGAAGCCGACGAGGAAACCGAAGAAGCACCAGCTTAAGAACGGCGGACAATTTTTCACGGATTGACGACCGAGGACCGCCGCGTTGGCAAATGCGGCGGCCTCGCGTCTTTAAATTATCTCTCACGAGAAAGCCGGCGCCATTTCTTCAATTTGCCTTCGCGCGCCGGGGCTGAACTCGCCAACCGTTGCCAGGAATTTCGGATGGGTCATGGCCGAACCAAGATAGGTCCAGCGCAGGGCTTGAAGCTGAATCGAGCGAAATCGCGCCTGTTCGGATTTGTTTAGAATCCGTCCAGTAGCGCGTTGTAACGCCTGCATATCGAATTCGACTTGCTGCTTGAGGCCGCCGTCGAATAAGCCTCCGATCGATGCGTAATCGCTGACGCCTTTTTCAATATCCGCCTCGGTGAGATTGTCTGTCAGAACCTGGAGCATCAGCGTATCGAGCTTTGTATGTTGCGCCTCTTCGATCCAGTGATGACGAAGCAAGCTCTTGAATTGCGGATCGAGTTCATCGTCGTCGCGGATACTCTCGAGATAGTGCTGCTGCGTTGCCCATTCGATTCCGAGAATGATGAGCGCCACACCCAGCGGGCCGTGCGACAAGACAGCCTTCCCGATTTCCTCAGCTGGGCCAATGGTTTCACAGCTCGTCACGAAGCCTTCTTTGAATTCCTCAGCGAATTTCCTGAACAACTGGATGTGTTTCGCTTCCTCGCCGGCGAATTGCAAAAGCGCCCGGGTGCGATAGTCGTCCTCGTTCAAGTGCGGTCGCACGTGGTCCAGCACGAAAGGCAGAATAAATTCTTCGACCAGGCCAAACGTGTAGAGGTAGCCGTATCCGCGAATTTGATTGAGGAGGATTTTCTCGTCGCTACTCAAGAATTCGAAAGAATTAACTCGCCCCAGCGAGTCGGGCATGAAAGGTTTAGTGAAATCGAGGCGCTTGTCGCCGCCGATAATGTCTTCAACTCGCCAGTTTGCTTTGACCGAAGCTGCCAATGTTTCCTGGTAATTGTATGTCGTTGTAATCATGGTTCCTCCAATCAGGTACGTCTGTTCAAACCATTGCGGGTCTGCCGCGCTACAACTAGAATCATGCGTCGCATCGACGACGCTGAGAATGCTCGTGCGGCCAAAGAAATTGACTCGGCGTCCAGAGTAAACAGATCGTTTTGCCGCGAGTGCGGACGGCTTTTGCCAAGCGTCCAGAACCGAGATGGATGCCTTCTCGCAAATCCTTAGTGGCGTCGTTTTGAAGGGCGCGCTGTTTTTCAACGCGGAGTTTTCTGCGCCGTGGGGTTTTAACGCTCCACCGGCGCAGGAGTTGGTGCCGTTCCTGGCGCCGGCCGCGCCGCACCTGCTGATCTATCATTTTCTGGTCGAAGGATCGGGGATTGTTCGGCTGGGAAACGAGGTCTTAATAGAATTGGATCCCGGCGATGTCGTCGTGATGCCGCATGGCGACGCTCACGTGATGTGCAGCGCCCAGGGCGTGGCGTGCAAGTTGTCAGAGCCAATGATGGCCAAGTTGAAAACTCGCGATCTTAGCGCGATGCAGACCGGTGGTGGCGGTGAAGTCGCGCGTTTCGTTTGTGGCTATATGGTTTGCGACCCGCTTTTGTGCCGTCCAATTCTGCAAAGCCTTCCTTCAGCATCCAAGGTCAACTTGCGGACTGACAGATCGGGCCAGTGGCTGGAGAGCACTCTGCTTCATCTGGTGGAAGAGGCTTCATCAGATAACGCCGGCAGCGAAGCCGTACTGGCGAAAATGTCTGAAGCGTTGTTTGTTGACACGCTGCGTCGTTATCTCGCCGGTTTGCCGGAGCAGGAGTTGGGTTGGCTGGCTGCTGCGCGCGATCCGATTATCGGAAAGAGTTTGATGCTCCTGCACTCGCGAACTCCGCATCCGTGGACCATCGCCGAGTTGGCCAGGGAAGTCGGTCTGTCGCGCTCATCTTTAGTGCAGCGCTTCACAAAATACTTGTCTGAGCCACCGATGGCTTACCTCATTCGCTGGCGCTTACAACTCGCAGCGCGGGCTCTCGCTTCAACTTCACGCGGCGTCGCGGAAATCGCCGAAGACGTTGGTTACGAATCTGAAGCTGCTTTCAACCGTGCGTTCAAACGTGAGTACGGCTTGCCACCTGCGCGTTATCGAAACGAACACCGCGGCGCGGCTGTGAATAACTAAGAACCTGTGGTTGGAGGCAAGACCGGCGCAGTGCGCAAGGCGTGAGGCTGCTCAAAACTGAGGTTGGCGGCAAAATGACGAGCGCGTCGCTGCTCGAAGCTGACGAAGAAACCGAGGAGGCGCGCTAGCGACCTATTATCTACTAGTGACTATAGCTACCATCGAAGCGCTTCTGGAGCTTTGTCAAAAAGGACTTTAAGTGTCGGAATTAATTGGTGCTGTCGCTTCATCTCTTTCCAGACTGTTGGATGTTGCATCCGTTTTAGTGCCCGTATGTGTCTGTTTAGTTGAGCAGTCGAGTCGCCTGCGTCGCGTCGAGTGATGTATTCCGACAGTCGAGCTCTATAAGAAGTGTAAGCTTCTTCTCTTGCCTGACATAAGGCATCCCGCTCATTAAGGCGTAGCACCTTGATCGTGTAATCTGCTCTCTCAAAATCCTTTGAACCCCGCGGCTTGATTGGGACGAACCAGAACGTTCCACGTAAATCCAACTTCATAAATTTCAGTGAGTCTTCCCACCGCGGATTGATTAAAACAGGTGAACCATGTTCCGGAGCCTCTACAGGGTCAGATCGTTTTCGCGTCACATTCGTCAACAGTCCGGTCGTAGATGAAAAGACAGAGAACTGGTTGTTCTTTGGCCCGTTACATGGTCCACAGGCGTAAAGATAGTTCTCCCAGCGAAAAGTTTCTTCTGGATAAAGGTCCTTCGGCTTGATGTGCTCAACCTCGTCGGCGTACGAATCCTCGCAATAACAACAACGTCTGGCGCCCGAGCACATTTTTGTAAGCGCTTCGCGAACTTCTGAAAAGGTCGAATTGCTTGGTTTATTCTGACGTTGGAATTGCTGTTTCGCCTGCGAGACTCTGGCTGAATAAACTGGCAGTATGTCGATTTGCGTTTGCAGAGCTTCTAGTTGAGTAAGGGGCGTAGGTGGTAAGGATGCCCGTCGCAATCGGATCATTAGCTTAATCTGATAAGTTCTCAGTAGTGATGTGAGCAGTTGTCGGCAGAATTGCACGAAGTTGTTTCTGCTCCTCAAGTTCATTGTTAGTGAGTTTTCTTTCCAGTTCCTTTAGATTGAGTTCTGCAAGTCTTTGCAGTTTTTTCTTGGATTCCTCCGATCGAGTCACATTCTCACCGAATGCTTCCGTGCTATAGGCGTCAAGCACATTACCGTAGAGCAAGCGCTCCAATTCGAGTCCCTCCAACATCTTTCCAGACTCTTTTGTTCCCGGTCTTGGAAGTCGCCAGACAGTGCCAACGTTCGCTGCCTGGCAGACAAGTGGACTATGTGTAGTTACTATGAACTGCATCTTTGGAAAATGTTCGCGGAGCCATAAACCAATTTTTCGCTGCCAAGTCGGATGAAGATGGGCATCGACTTCGTCGATAAGAACTACTCCTGGAACGATCACTTTGGTTTTGTCATTATTAAAAATTGCACTTGGCGAATACGCACGCGATAGTTGCCGAATTAGCTCAAACGTCATGCTCAGTACGGATCGGTATCCATCGCTGAGATCTTCAACCAGCAACTGACAATTATTGGCATCCACGAACTCAACGCCCTTCGAAGTCACCTCTTTAAGTTGAGCCCTGTAAGGAAGAAAGCCTTCCTGATTGATAAAAGCCTGCACAGAGTCCAGAAGTTTGCCCTCTCGATCGTTCTCGAGTTTTCGGAACTTTAGCTCCTTCAGCCAGGTGAGGCATTCAGTAAGAGCAACGTTCTCGCCGAATACTGAAAGATGAGAAGCTAGCTTCGGATTGGATAGGAAAATACGATCGGCATCTGTATCTCCGCCCGCAAACCGTCGAAATGGTCCATATGATGCGGAAAACCAGCCAGGCTTATTCCCCCACACATGGCGTTTCCCGTCTGTCGCATTCTTCAATTCCACGTCGCCTTGCAGCCGCGTGAAGTTTATCTGCAAGGGAAGAAGTCGGCCGAAAGGTGTTTTTCCAGAGCCACTGAACTTGTCGAGCTTACTATTCCATCGAATACTCAATCTGATATAACCTGCCGGCGTTCCTCGAGTCAGCCAATCATCCCAATTCTGACGGAGTGCAAATGCTTCTTTCGGTCCTACTAAAGCTAAAGCAACTGACCTTAAGACGGTCGACTTCCCGGCGCCATTATCACCAATGATGACGTGCCAGCCGGCTTCTTTGCCGCTCGGGACAACCCAATCAAGCTGCGAGATAGCACGGACATTCTTTAACCTGATTCTTCTTAGATACATGGATGTTTGACGGCAAGACTTATAGTCGAAAACCCTAACTATCTCAACGCATTTTTGTCAGACGATGTTCACTGACTATGTTCGACGCCTTGGACCCACTCTTCGCCGTCTTCGTAGATTTCTTTTTTCCAAATCGGCACAGTGCGTTTGAGTTCTTTGATGGCCCACTCGCAGGCTTCAAAGGCGGCTCTGCGGTGTGGGGCGCTGACGGAGATGACGACGCTTGTTTCGCCGATTTCCAAGCGTCCGGTGCGGTGAACGATACCGATGTGCGCGATGTCGAAACGACTGTGTGCTTCGGCGCCCAATCGCTGCATTTCCGAGACGGCCATGCCGTCGTA
>DATNJO010000263.1:0-5754 GCA_035603895.1 Pyrinomonadaceae bacterium | reverse complement strand
TCAGCTCAACAAGAACTGAAAAAACTCGGCGTCGAAGAAGTCGGTAGCATCCCGAGCGTCACGCCTGTTTTCGATCGCGTTCAGAGCGCACGAATTGAAGCTGTGATGCGCCAGGGTCTGCGCGCGGAGAATGCCGAACGCTATATGACCGCGCTGAAACTTTACGAGCAGGCTCATCGCATGGATCCCGCCGACCCGACGCCGCTGCGTTATCTCGGCGAACTCTATCGTCATCACACTGGCGAATGGGACAAGGCGCGAACCGTATTCAATGAGATCTTGAACATGCCGTCCGATGCGATCGCACGTGCGGTGGCGCTGCATGGACTCGGCAAGATGACGATTCACGACGGTGAGTTCAAGAAAGGACTCTCGTTGATGGAACAGTCAGCCGAAGAGTTTCCACTCGCACTGACCTATCGCAATCTCGCGGTCTACTGGAACTCGGAAGGCGATCTCGAGAAAGGCAACTTCTACACTCAGAAAGCGCTCGCGCTCGATCCGAAAGATCCTTACAACCTTGTGTTCGCAGCGGTGTTCATGGCCGCTTCGGGACGTGGCGATGAAGCTTTGAAGATCGCGCGCGCCAATCGCAATCTACTTCCTGCTTCGTACAACCTCGCTGCGATCTACGCGCAGATGGGTCACAAACGCGAAGCGCTCGCGCTGTTGCAACGTCACTTCTTCCGCTACGAGCGTTATCAGGCAGTGCGTGCGAAGGAGATGATGGAAGCGCGCGTCGATGCAGTGTTTGACTCGTTGCGACAGGATTCAGAGTTTCTCGCACTCACCAGCGGCGCGGATGGCAAGCTTCAGATGCCGATGCGTCCGATGACCGGCACCATGAATCAACGATAAATTTGGATAGACAGGTTCCCGCAAAGACGCAAAGGAAAACCTTCAAAACGCGGTAGCTCTTTGCGTCTTTGCGCCCGTTGCGGGAAACTTTCTTAACACCGAAATTGAAAACCGTTTTCAACTAGGATATACTGCGGCGCGTCATGCTGAACTCATTCATTATCGTCCTGCGCGAAGGTTTTGAGTCGTTCCTGCTCGTTGCCGTCATACTCGCCTATCTCCGGAAATCAGGGCACAAGTGGCTGAACACTCCGGTTTACGTCGCTATCGCTGCGGCGCTCGCTGCGAGCGCTGGCCTCGCTTATGTCCTGAACAACGGCGTCAACGAAAGCGTCGTTAGCGGAATGTTTGGCGAGACTGTGGGCGGCTACGTGAGTTGGTTCTTTGCCAACGAGGCTTTGCGCGAGGCGGTGCTGGGAGCCGTAGCGGTAGTGATGGTCGGCACGCTCGTCATTCACATGTGGCGCAGCGGACCGAAAATTCAGCAACAAATGCGCGAGCGATTGAGTGAAGTCTCGTCAAAGAGTTCGCGCGTTGCGGCCGTGCTCGGCGTGTTTCTTTTCACTTTCCTGATGATCGTGCGTGAAGGAATGGAAACGGCGTTACTGCTGATGCAGGTTAAAGATCCGAACCTCATCAATGGCGCGTTGCTCGGTTTGGCGGCGGCGATAGTTTTCGCACTTGGCTGGGCGCGTTTCGGTCACTTGATAAATGTGAAACGCTTCTTCCAGGTCACGAGTATTTTTCTGCTGCTGTTCATGGTCCAGGTGGCAATCTACTCATTCCACGAATTTTCCGAAGCGGGCGTGTTACCTAACAGCGAGTTCCTGCACACCGCAACCGAGAAGTTCTCGCCTGACGGTCTGTATGGCAAATGGTTTTCGCCGATCATGATCGCCATCTGTGGGCTATGGCTACTTGGTGCGTGGCTGATCGATCGGGCAAGAAACAGCAATCCACAGATTACACAGATTCCGTCAAAGAGTGTTTCTGCGTAATCTGTTGATTGCCTAGTTGAATATTTGCGCCAGTTCCCTCTTCAGTAGCTTCCCAGTAGGTCCTTTGGGAATGTCCTCTACAAAGCGAACTGTCTTTGGACACTTGTAGTCCGCGAGTCTCGCTTTGCAGAATTCCATCACTTCCTGCTCCGAGATCTTCTCGCCGGGCTTCAACACCACCACCGCCGCAACCTCTTCGCCATACAGTTCATCGGGGACGCCGATAACCGCGGCAGCGCCAATCTGCGGATGCTGGTACAACACTTCGTCGATTTCGCGCGGATAAATGTTCTCGCCGCCGCGAATGATCATGTCTGACTTGCGATCCACGATGTAATAAAAACCTTCCGGGTCGCGATAACCGATGTCGCCCGTGTGAAACCAGCCGTTGCGAAACGCGGCTTCGGTGGCGACTTCGTTCTTGAAGTAGCCCTTCAGGATGTTCTCACCACGCAGCACGATCTCGCCGAGTTCACCATCGGGAACCTCGCGATCATCTTCATCAACCACACGCATCTCGTTGCCGATCGGCAGCCCACACGAGCCCGGCCGGCGCCGTTCGTCCGGTGGATTGAAAGTCGACCTGCACGTCGATTCCGACAATCCATACCCCTCGACGACGAGACATTTGAACGTCTCTTCAAACCGGCGCAAAACTTCCGCCGGCACCGGCGCGGAGCCACACATCGCAAAACGCAATTGATCCGTTTTCAATCCCTCCGGCACGCCGTCGGGATAGGTGCTCAACAGCATCGACAACATCGTCGCCACGGATCCAAACGAAGTGATCTGATACTCCGAAACGATGTTCCAGAAACGCGACGCAGAAAACTTGGGACTCACTACCGTCGAGCCACCGGCGTGAAGCGCCGACATCGTCGTCACGGACACAGCATTCATGTGAAACAGCGGCATCATCGTGAGCAACCGATCGTTTTCATTGAAACCCAGCCACGAACTGATCTGCCGTGCATTGGCAGTGACGTTACCATGCGTCAATAAACATCCCTTCGGCTTCCCTGTGGTACCCGAGGTATAAATAATAATCGCCTCGTCCTCTGGTGTGATCTTGTCTGTGCCTTGTCCGTCAAATCCGTGGCTCGCTTCTCTCTCGTTGTCAAAAACCACGCGAGGAATCTCTATCGACTCAACCTTCGGCAAAAACTCCGAGTTCACCAACATCAACTTCGACTCAGAATTCGACACAACATACTCAATCTCCTGCTGTTTGAGGTGCCCGTTCACCGGCCCAGCGAGCGCGCCAAGCTGCCAACAAGCAAAATACGCAACGATGTACTCGACGCTGTTCGGCAACAGCAAACTCACCACGTCACCCTTGCCAATCCCGTGCGCCGCGAGCATCCCCGCCGCCCGCGCGACCGCCTGTTCGAACTCTCGATACGTGAATTGCCGTTTGTCGGCTTCGGAAAGCAGGAAGACTTTCTCAGGCGCAGCACTGGCCCGCTGCTGCAAAAGTTCAGGGATACTCCGTGGCTCAATCATGCAAATCCTTTATAGCACATGATAATATCCAGCACTCCTATGGATACCTACCGCAATTTTATCAACGGCAAATGGGTTGAATCGGCTTCGTCGCGCACGGCCTCGAACATCAACCCTGCGAACACCGACGACATCCTCGGAACCGTGCGACAGGCCACACGCGACGAAGCACGCGCGGCAGTCGAAGCCGCCGCCAACGCCTTTCGCGGCTGGCGTTCAACACCCGCGCCCACGCGCGGCCGCATCGTCGCCAAAGCCGCGCGCCTGCTCGAGGAAAACAAGGAAGAGGTTGCGCAACTGCTCACCCGCGAGGAAGGCAAAACGATCGCCGAGTCGCGCGGTGAATTGCAACGCTCGATCAACGTCGCTGAGTTCTGCGCGGGCGAGGCGCGACGTCTCAACGGCGAGACGATCCCTTCCGAGTTGCCACTCAATTTCGCGTACACGATCAAACAACCGATCGGCGTCGTCGCGTGCGTGACGCCGTGGAACTTTCCGGTCGCGATTCCGGTCTGGAAGATCGCGCCCGCGCTCGTCGCAGGGAATACAGTCGTCTTCAAACCCGCATCGATCACGCCGGCCACTGCCGTACGCATCACGGAACTGTTCGAAGCAGCCGGCATTCCGCCAGGCGTGCTGAATCTGGTGCTCGGATCGGGCTCCGAAGCAGGTGACGAGATCATTAGTCATCCCGCTGTGAAAGCGATCTCTTTCACCGGCTCAAACGGCGTTGGCATTCGACTCTACGAGCAAGCCTCACGACGCGGCGCAAAAGTTCAGTGTGAAATGGGCGGTAAGAATCCCGTCATCGTGCTGGAAGACGCCGACATGGATCTCGCGGTCGAGTCGACGGCGCAAGGCGCGTTTGGTTCGTCGGGACAACGTTGCACCGCAACGAGCCGCGCCGTGGTGGTGGACCAGGTCGCGGATGAGTTTGTCGCACGTCTTGCCAAGCGCGCTGACTCGATGCGTCTCGGCGCTGGATCGGATCCGCAAACTGAAATGGGCCCGAGTGTTGACGAGAATCAGTTCAAAACGGTGTTGAGCTATATCGACATCGGCCGCGAAGACGGCGCCACACTCGTTTGCGGCGGTTCACGCGCCGACGGCAAAGGACTCGATAAAGGTTACTTCGTGCACCCGACGGTTTTCGATCGCGTGACGCCCGACATGAGAATCGCGCGCGAGGAAATTTTCGGCCCGGTACTGTCTGTGCTGCGCGTGCGCGATTTCGACCACGCGATGGAAGTGGCAAACGATTGTGAGTACGGGTTGTCGTCGTCAATCTTCACCAACGACGCTGCTCGAATTTTCCGCTTCGTCGATGACATCGAAACCGGCATGACGCACATCAACTCGCCGACGACGGGCGGTGAAGCTCACGTGCCGTTCGGCGGAATCAAGGGCACCGGCATTGGCGATCGCGAGCAGGGCTCGACGGCGCTGGATTTCTACACCGATCTCAAGGTCGTTTACGTCGACTACACCGGCCGCAAACGTGAGGGCAATTTATATTGAGATTGGTCTTGCTAATCGCGATCCTTTTTTTCGTGGGCTCTGTATCTGTGGCTCAAGACCGCAGCGTCTACACGCCTCTCGATGTAAAGCACTGCCGCACAATAAAAATCGAAACAACCGGCGCCGGCGACTACGAAGGCCGCTGTCGTGGTGTCGCTGGGTATTCTTTAACTTTGCTCGAAGGCGACCTGCGCCAGAACATCATCGTCAATACACCCAAAGGCGCAAAACATTCTCTCAAACTTTGGGACGTCATCAGCAGCGCCTTCTCCAGTGTTGGACCAAAAGCCGAGTGGCGCGTGACAAGTCAGAACGGCAAGCTCTTGCCTACGGCACTCATCATTCGCTACAACGCCAGCGAGAACCCCGACAATCCCGACCGGCGAACTTCCTATCTCGCCGTCGCAAAAATAACTCCCACCGAGATTTGCATAACCGATAGAATCTCCCCAAGCGCGAACGCCAACGTCGAAGCGCGCCGCGCGGCCGACAACGCCGCTAATAAGCCTTGTCTTAAAAAATCCGAGTAAAGTCTGCGTAATCTGTGGATTGCTTATGAAAACTCTGATCAAAAACGGCCGGATCGTTACCGCTGTTGACGACTACACCGCTGACATCCTGATCGAAGACGAACGCGTTTCCGTTATCGGCAAGACCCTCGACATGGAAGTCAATCATTCGATCGACGCGAGTGGAAAGCTGGTGATTCCCGGCGGAATCGATCCGCATACGCACATGGAACTGCCGTTCGGCGGCACTGAAGCTTCCGACGACTTTCGCACCGGCACCATCGCAGCCGCACACGGCGGCACCACCACCATTATCGACTTCGCTGTGCAATACAAAGGCCAATCGCTAATCGAAGGCATCGACAACT
>DATNJO010000262.1:0-2834 GCA_035603895.1 Pyrinomonadaceae bacterium | reverse complement strand
TTTCCGATCACGCGCGGTTTTGAATATCGCACCAACGACGGCGGCAACATCGACTACACCAACGCGATCACTTCAAATTTCGTTTTCGATATTCGCGTCAGTTTGAATCGCTTCGTGCAGGAACGCCGTCCGGCGGAACTCTTCGATCCGTCCACGCTCGGTTTTGCTGCTCCTTCGTTGGCGGCGATGCGTGGTTATCAATACATACCGCGCATGATGATCAGAAACCTCGACGCGACCCGGCCTATCCGTTCCACGCTCGGCTCCACGCGATCGGATTGGAACGAAGGCCGCATCCGTCCTTTCTATATGGGCTCGGTGCAACCAACCATCACGCAGGTCCTCGACAACCACACGCTGAAGTATGGTTACGACTTCCGCGTCGTGCGCGAGAACTTCAGCACTGACGCTTACCAAGGCGGACAGTTTTTCTTCGACGGCACGTTCACCGCGCCGGCTTCAAACTCTTCCAGCACGTTGCGCAACGTGTTTGGCCGCGATCTCGCTGCGTTCCTGCTCGGTATTCCGACAACCGGGTCGGGTGGCAACGCGAGCCAGATCGACAACTCGATCAACTACTCCGTCCAATCGCTCTATCATGGAATGTTCTTTCAGGACGATTGGCGGGTTACGCGCAAACTGACGTTGAACATCGGTTTTCGTTACGATCTCGAACAGGGTTTGACCGAACGTTTCAACCGAATCCTGCGTGGTTTCGATCTCGGCACGCCGAGTCCGATCGAAGCGCAAGTGCGCGCGGCGTACACGACTGCGTTCAATAACAACCCGGCGAACTTCGTAGTCGCACCAGCGAATTTCCACGTGCTCGGCGGTTACACGTTTGCTAACGCAGACAATCGAAACGTTTGGGAAGCGGATCGCAGTAACTTCCAGCCGCGTCTTGGTCTGTCGTATCAGTTAAATGACAAGACCGTCGTGCGAGCGGGCTTCGGCATCTTCATGGCGCCGTTTATGATCGAACCTCCGCAACAAGTCGGATTCGCAGGCAGCACGCCGGTCGTGCCGTCAAACAACAACGGTCTGACGTTTGTCGCAACGTTGACCAATCCTTTTCCGAACGGTTTGAGTGGCGTGCAACCTTCTTTCGGCTCGAGTCTTGGGCTATTGACAGGATTCGGCGCGGACGTCGCGGTGGACACGGCGCCGATCATTGGTCTGCTGCGCAAGAATTCGAAGTTCGCACGCTTCGTGTTTGGTATTCAACGCGAGCTGCCGGGCCAGATCGTCGTCGAAGCGAATTTCATTCGCGCGAATGGTTACGATCTCGCAGTCAGCCGCAATTTGAATTTCGTCCCACGGCAATTCGTTGGCGACAATCCGACTACCGACGCTGCCGCAAACACTTTCCTGTCGGTAACGATTCCGAATCCGTTCCGGAACCTCGTTCCCGGTGGCAGTGTTCTCAACACCGCCACCACGATCACGCGCGCACAGTCGTTGCTTTCGTTTCCACAGTTCAATAATCTCTGGGTCCAGGAATACAACGGCACGAACCGTTACAACTCGCTTCAGTTGCAGATCGACAAACGCTTCGCTACGGATGTTTCACTAACCGCGACCTACACCTATTCGAACCTGCGCGAGAAAGTCAGTTATCTCAACGCAGGTGACACGCTGCTCGAAGATCGCATTTCGCAGTTCGATCGGCCGCATCGCTTTACGTTCGCAGGCGTTTACGAACTGCCGATCGGCCGTGGACGGAAACTGGGCAACAACATGAATCGTGTGCTCGATGCGTTCGTCGGCGGTTGGCAATTGAATGGCACTTACGAATGGCAGAGCGGCGAGCCGTTCCTGCTGACGGGCAATCAACTTTTCTTCCCTGGCGACGTATCGACGATCAAGAGCCGTCTTGGTGATGGCGACGGTCAGGGCGGTAAGTTTGGCATCGATCGATCGGCGATCGACGCGCCGGGTCTTGTGACGCTCACGACGTTTGGTCTTCGCAACGTTCCGACCACGCTCGAGAGTTTGCGAAACCAGCCGTACTCAGTCGCGAACGTCGGGTTGACGAAGAATTTCAAAATGGGTGAAGGACGCAGGCTTCAGCTACGTGCTGAAGCGTTGAATGCGTTGAATCATCCGTACTTCGGAGCGGGCATGGGTCTGAATCCCGGAACCGCGGCAGCGCCAAACGCTGCTTTCGGTCTCGTGACGACGCAGCGAAATAATCCGCGTGACATTCAGTTCGGCGCGAAGTTTGTTTTTTAGCCACGAAAAGGCACAGGAAGCACAAGAGGCACAAGAAGCACAAAAAATGATTTTGTATAAGTGGTCAGTTCTTTTGTGCCTCTTGTGCCTCTTGTGCTTCTTCGTGTCAGTAGAAGCGAAAACTGCAGGGCGCATAGTCGTAGCTGCCGATGGTTCCGGGGATTTCAAGACGGTCCAACAAGCGGTCGGTAGCATTCCTGAAAACAACACGCAGCGAGTCGTGATTCAGATCAAGCCGGGCCTGTATCGCGAGCAGGTGCGCGTCAGTCGTGGTAAACGTTATCTGACGTTCCGCGGCGAAGATCCACGCAACACGATCCTCACGTTTCGGCTCAGCGCGCTATGGGCGGGAAACACACGACTCGCGTTCAGCACGTTCATCGGCGCTGATGACTTTCGCGCAGAGAACATCACGTTTGAAAACACCTTCGGCGTTGGGTCGCAGGCCGTGGCGCTGTTTGTCGATGCGGAGCGCGCTGAGTTTCGCAACTGCCGCTTTCTCGGTTGGCAGGACACGTTGTTTGTTAACGGCGCGCGCCATCTATTTAAGGACTGCTACATCGAAGGTCACGTTGATTTCATCTTCGGGAGCGCGTCCGCGG
>DATNJO010000261.1:0-11515 GCA_035603895.1 Pyrinomonadaceae bacterium | reverse complement strand
GGAAACTACGCACGAAAGCTATTTGCGATCCGTCGGGCGAAAGAGAGATCTGCGAATCAACATTCACTGAGATCTTGTGTGGCGGCTCGCCACCGCGTGCGTTGATGCGATAGAGCACGCTGATCGTGCTGTTTGGTTCGGTGGTGTTGTAATAAAGACTCTGGCCATCGTAAGCGAAACGCAATCCCCAGCAGAGTCTCTCCTGCGGATCCAGCAGTTGAAACTGCTCGTTCGTCTCGAGATTCCTGATGCGCAGTCCTTCTCGTCCGGCCTCGATCGGAACGAAAGCGAGCCGGGTGCCGTCGGGCGAGATCGTGACGTCGCGAATGTTTCCCGTGTCCGATAGACGCGCGGGCGTCATCGGCGCAAATGCCTTCGGATTCGCGGGTTGGGTAGACGTCCGGTTACGGAAGACAAGCCACGCTGCCACCGCGATTCCCAATATCAGAATCAGCAGCGACACAGCGAGCAACAGCAGCCACCGACTTCGTTTCGGCAGCGTGCTTACAGGTACGTTCGAAATCTCAGCGGGTTTTATCGGAGTGGCCGCGTGGTTTCCGTTGACCGGCGGCGCATCGATACGGCGCACCGGAACGGCGAAGGCGTAACCGCGTTTCGGAATCGTGAGGATGTAACTCTCGCCGAGTGCTTTCCGCAACATCGAGATTGTTACGGTGAGGTTCGCTTCCTCGACAAACGTGTCCGGCCAGAGCTCTTCGATCATTTCGCTTCTGGAAACCACTGCTCCTTCGCGACGAACCAGCAGCTCCAGCATGCTGACTGCTTTTGGCGTCAACGACACGACCGCGCCGTTGCGCCGCAAAACTTTTTCAGCGGTGTCGAGGCGGAATTCGCCAAATTCGAAAACAGCAGCATTTATGCGATCCATGACCGCTTTTATCTATTTTTTAGCTTTTATTAAGGACCAAGACTTCCGTTTATTCGTAGTGTGCCTCAACGCGAGTTTGAAAAAACCGGGTTTGAGCGGTGGACGAGGCTCCCAATTCCACTGGTCAGATGATTTGAGATTTTACGCGCAAGCTCTGCCATCGGACAACTCACTCAATCGGCCTCAACCATTGATTTCCTTGCGCTCAGGAGACCGCTGCAAACATCGCTAACATTTTTTAGGCATTTGTCATCACTGATGTAAGCGTCACCGCAGCCCTAAAAAATGCTTATCACTCGGTGAAGACTTCACCTGGGAACAAGACGTCCGGCGACTCCGGAGCCTCCCACTTCTTATGTCAGAAAGGAAAACAACATGCCTACCGTTCAACAATTTGCTATCAGCAGCGCCCAGAATGGCTGTAGCACCGCCGGCCTGCGCCCCCTCAATAGCCAGATCGTCCAGGTACTGCTCAAAGCAGTGAACACTCAAAACGAAAAGAACCTTGTTCCGTGTGATGATATCGAGCTGTTACGAGTGATCGGAAACAGCACGATTGCGTTGTTGCAACCTGCCGCGCACGCGTCGTTGAAACGTGTGATCGAACAGAAAAACCGGCGGATGGATCTGATCCATGCTTACCGCACGATCGCGCAGCAGTTCGTGCTGCTGGAATGGAAGCGCAGGGGCAAGTGCCGCATCACCGCGGCGCGTAAACCCGGCACCAGCGATCACGAGCGAGGACTCGCAATCGACATCGACAACTCTGACTCCTGGAAGAACACGCTCGAAAGCAACGGTTGGAATTGGGCTGGACCAGGCGATCCGGGTCACTTCAGTTTCCACGGCAACGGCGTCAATGAAGACGTGGTCACCGAAAGCGTCCGCGCGTTCCAGGTCCTTTGGAACCATAACAATCCAAACGACCAGATCGACGACGACGGTATCTTCGGAGATGTCCAGACTGGACCGCGCCTCCTGCTGTCGCCGCTCGAAGGCTTCGCAATGGTTCCCTAAATAAAGGACGGCCGTATGACGATAATCAAGCTCTCACTACTCGCAGGGATAGTTGTGTTTTCAACTGCCTGCCCAAAATACCGGCCGACGGTTGACTTCAAAAACCCCGGCAGCTTCGTCAACAAACTCAATGCGCATCTCAAAGACGCGCAGCATAACTATGAGTGCTATCGTTTTGGTCCAAACCACATCGACGCACAGGGAAAGCCTTGTACAGGTTTCACCCAGGATTTGAACAAGGCCAAAGCGGTAAGAAACGAGCTGCTTGAAAACGCGTTGCCCTTCGTCGACGAAGCTTACGAAGACTTCGTTACCGATCTGCAAGCAGGACGCGATCGGGCCAACTTCGTCGCCGACATCGTAGAGCTGAGCACCACCGCCGCGGTCGGCATCACGAATGGCGAGCGGCCGTTGCAGATCATGGGCATTGCGTTAACGGCGTTTCGCGGTGGCCGCAGATCCGCCGATCTCAATTACTTCAAAGAACAAACGACACCGGTCCTGATCACCAAGATGGACGGTAACCGCGCGAAAGTGCGCGCCACCATCCTGACGAGGGAACAGACCAGTGTGGACCAGTATCCGTTAGGAGCGGCGATCTCCGACATTGTCGATTACTACAATGCGGGAACTCTGGTGCGAGCGTTCACGGAACTTCAGAAAGACACAGCGTTTCTGACAAGACAGTCTGAAAATGAAGTGTTGGTTCGTAAAGGAGTGATCACACCTGAAATCACGGCGGTGGACCACAGGGTTCGCGTCGGCGCCCAGGACAGTCTGCAAAGATTGTTACGCGAGCTCAACGATCCCGTAACGAAGAGCTCGGCAACGAAGGTACTCCAGAATATTGTGGTCCAACTCGAAGGCGATACCGAGGTCGCTGCGATTCTGAAGAAACCCGAAATCAATGTCTCCTCCAGCGAGTCTGACGGCGTCAAATTGCGCGACAGCTTGATCGTGATCAGGCGGAGTGCTCAGTTGGTCAACAACACTGCTCTGCTGAACAAGATCGATCAAGCGATCGTCGAGCAGGAAACAGCGCCGCGGCCAGCGCCATAAGAAAGGAATCCTCATAACTATGCCAATACCCAGACAGTACCCAAAGAATATTAGTTCTCTCAATGGTCTCAAGCTTACTTGCGAGGGCGACGAGGCAGGGCTGACCGCCAAACTCATCAGCTTGCAACTGGCGAAAGACGAAAACAACAACGACATCACCGCGGCTGACTATGAAATCGCCGACGGCTTGAATCTCGGCCACCTGATTTTCGAGGAGTTTACTACCGAGGTCGACGCGAGCAGCCGCACCGCGATTCATCAGACGCAGAAGGAACCGCTTGTTTGCAAGGGCCGCGCTTTTGTCGCCGGCCAGGCTAAGAACATAATCGTTTTCAGAGAAAGGCTGGCTTAAAAATGAAAATCGTTGAATTCACTCTCGAGCAAGGTAACAAGTACTTCGGAAAGATCGACGGAACCCGTTTCTTCATCGGCAGCCGTGTGCCGTTTGACGGCGGAAAAGGGCTGATGAATATCAAGGGAACCGCCGACCAGCGATACAATCGCGAAGACTTTCGAGGTACGCACGGCTTTTGGGCCGACTTTATCCATCCGACTGCGATGGCTGAAGGCGCGCTTTACCACACACTCAACAGCTACGATCGCGCACTCTTTACTTTCTCGTTTCTTCAGTATGCCGCTCACGTGCCGAACGGAGATTTCGTGGTTTACTTTCGTAAGTTGCTGGGCCTTCCGTTGGCCGTCGAATACTTTCACGACTTGCGACTGGTTAACAATCGCATCAGTCGTATCACCGACAATGGGACCATCCAATTGGAGTCGGACACGTCGACGGCGGGATTGATGGACTATTTGAATCCTTCACGCCGCGAGGTCGAAGACACGGAGGTGGTCCAGGCGGCAAAGTTTGTGCATTGGGCGCAGAACGATCCGTTGCACCGGCAGGTGCAAATCGACACCGGCATCGCGCACTTCAAGGAAAAGATGGTGGGCTATGCTGACCGCTACAACCTCGACGGCACACTCGACTCGATCTGCCTCGTCATCGCCGACATTCGTCATCAGGGACGCGCCAAGAGCCCGGTGATCGTGACGGCGCTGCACAGTTCGAAACCATTGGAGTCGTTACTAGCGATTGGCGAGCAAAGATTCCCGGAGCGCATCTCTACCTTGAGAAAAGAGATCAAGAAACTAACCGACGAAGGCACTCTCGGCACTCACGTCTACAACCGCGAGCGGCGAGACTTCGTCGCAAATTAGCTAGCGCGCTTATTGCGCCACAAAGAAGCACAAAAGGCACAATCGGACTCACATCCTTGTGCCTTTTGTGCTTCTGTGCTCTTTGTGGCGGTACTTACAATCTAAAATGTTGGTTGTCTATGCTGATACCTGATCGACTCCCTAGCCTCGTCGTCCTTGTAGGTTTCTGGGTTCCTCCGGCGATGGCGGGGTTGGTTGCGGCGTGGTCACTGCGTAGCAGTGAGCGCGCCCGTACCGTGCTGACCTATGCGGTGCTGTTGATCTTCGTGCTGGGCTATGCTGCGGCGTGGTTCCTCTTCAACCTCGGCCGCATGCCACCATATATACCTGGATCAACTACCGATCCGACTTTCGCGCCGCACGAAGCCGTCAGGGGGCTGGCCGTTGTCACGAGTGCGCTGGTGTTGCCGGGCAGCGCCCTCGCCTGCGTGTTGGCGTTTCGCATTGGCCGTGCGCTCAACCGGCGCAATGCGTGATCTATTTACACTTGCTGTACCCGCAGTCGCGGCAGAAGTCGCAGCCGCTGGCGTGTTCAAGTTGGCCGTGACACTCGGGGCAGATGCCGATCATGTTTGACATGATGGCGCCGGTGACGGGTTTCTGCGCGTGATGCTGCGCTTTGTTAACAGCGCGTGCGGAGTCAGGAAGATCCTGGACGCGCCGCACGGTGATCATGATGCACTCCGCCACTGCTTGCTCCGGTGAGGTCAGCAATCGTTCGTTGAACCAAACAGCGTGCGTGCCAGTCACTTTGTTGAGACTGTAAGCTACTTCCGCAGCGTCGAAGCCGCCGCGCAACATCTTCGAAGCAAGCAGACCCACGCCCCCACTGATTGGACCAGTGGCAAACACTTCCTGGATCATCTTGCCGTCGTGATTGACGGTGACGTAAAGGTTCTGACCGTCGAAAGGAATCTGCCAGGTCGCGCCACGCAGTTCACGCGGGCGCTCGATGCGGATCGCAGTCACAGACGGAACTTTGATGGTCTCCGAATGTTCGCGCTCGATTGCTTCCTGACGCGCAGAAGTCTCATCGGCTGCCGCCGCTTCCGCTGCACTTATAGCTTCCTCAAGTGGTTCAACCACTGCTTCCGGGTTACAAGCGACTTCGCCCTTCGGCTCTTCCGCTTTCATCGAAGTCAACACCTGGTTCTCACGTGAACCATCGCGATAGTAGCTGACGGCTTTGCAACCAAGCTGCCGTCCGAGGCGATACAACGCGTCGACTGATTCCACCGTGTCGTTAACCGCGCCGTTGCACGTCTTCGACACACTGTTATCGACGTTGCGCTGAGCAGCCGCGAGCACATGAACGTGCTGCTCAGCGCTTATGTTCATCGCCGAGATAAAGTGCGGCGGCAACTCATTTTCGTGTTCCACGACATAAGCCGCAGCCGCATCTATCGAATCCTGATCGCATTGGTCCACATCAACTCCGAGCGCGCGAGCCGGGAGCGTGTGCACGTAAGTGCGCGTGCCCAATGTGTCTTTGCGAACGTAGGCCCACGAGAAGTTTGGCTCGATACCGGAGGACGTTTCCGCAACCAGCGAGATCGTTCCGGTTGGCGCAATCGTCGTCACTTCGTAATTACGCGGCGTGAGCGGAATGTCGCGCGGGATGCCGATCTGGTTGTACAGAAAATCGCTATAAGCTTCGCGGTTTGGTTCAAACTCCGGGAACGCGCCCTTCTCCGCGCCCAGCCGGTTGCTCTCCATCCACGACTCGCGACGCACAAAGCCCATCACTTCGTCCATCAGATCGATCGACGCCGTCGAACCGTAAGTGACGTTCAAGTTCAGACAGAGATCCGCGAAACCCATGATGCCCAAACCAACCGGACGCGTCCGATGGACCACATCGTTGATCTCCGGCAACGGCCACGCACACGTGTCAATCACGTTATCGAGAAAACGCGTGCACAAGTGCGTCACTTCGCGCAGACGATCCCAATCGATCCGTTTCTCGGGATCGTAAAACTTCGCGAGATCGATCGAGCCGAGGTTGCACGAGTTTGAGAAGTGCAAGAATTGTTCGCCACACGGGTTGCACGAATAGATCGGCCCCATCGACTTCATCATGTGGTTATGACGATTCACTTCGTCGATGAAAGCAATGCCTGGTTCGGCGTACTTGTGTGCACTTGCGACAATGCGGTTCCAAATGTCAGGAGCGAAGATCATGCCGAAACGCGGCGCTTCTTCGATCGTGCAATCGGAAAGATCGGCGTTCAGAAACGCTTGGCGATCGCAGAACGTTACCGTCGAGCCATCGGGCCGGCGATAGAGCACGTAGTCATCATCACGAACCGGATCGTAGATCGCTTCCTGCCACGGCTCACCGTTGAACTCCGACTGAAACCATTCGTTATTATCGACCGCCTTCAAAAACTTATCGGTAACGTTAACCGAGATATTGAAATTGGTGAGCGAATGCTGATCGTTTTTCGCGTGAATGAAACGCAGGACATCCGGATGGGTAACGCGCATCATGCCCATGTTGGCGCCGCGTCGCACACCGCCCTGTTTCACCACATCGGTGACCTGGTTAACGATGTTCATAAACGACACCGGCCCCGAGGCGACGCCGGTCGCGGAGCTGACCATCGCGCCGTGCGGGCGCAGAAATTCATAGGTCATGCCAGTGCCACCGCCGGTTTGGTGGATGGTGGCCGCGGCCTTGGCATGATCCATGATGCCACTTAGCGAATCCGGTACGTCCAGAACAAAGCAGGCCGCCAGTTGTCCATTGACTTTGCCGGCGTTCACCAGGCATGGCGTGTTCGGAATGAATTCGCGAGCGAGCATGACCTCGCTCATAGCGGCGAAAAACTTCTCTCTTTTCTCCCCGGTTTCGGCTTTTGAGACGTGGCCGACCACGCGTTTGACGATATCCGCCCACTCCTCGTAGGGACGGCCCTTGGAATCCTTGAGCGAATAGCGTTTGCTGACTACTTTTCTGGCATTGAGCCCGAGTTCATGCGACTTTCGACGTGGGGAAACTGTGGGAGATCCGGCGGGGGAATTTCCGACTTTTTTGCCGATAGTTGCGCTCATCGATCTGCTGCCTTTCTCTCTGGGGAGCCCGAAAATGCTGTGTTTTAGAAACAGTTATGCCAGGCGTATTGCTACGCAGGCCGTTAGCTTAGAGTGTGTTCTGAGTACTACGGTTGGTCCGCAAATCACCTCGTTAGCGGACGGGAATATACTCCGTTGAATCGGGCGTGTCAACCAATATCTTGTGGTGGATTGTTTTTTGACGGCTATAGGGTGTGGCTGATTAAGATCGTCAAAATGTCGGGTAGCTAACCACCTTTGCCGTAAGTGTTCAGCACGCACAGGGCATACGCAGAAGCCAATTTCTTCTTCCGGCCCTCAAATCAGCCTAAGAAGGCCATGTAGTATTTCAAGCTCGCCGAGAACGAGAAAGGAGAGGAAATAACATCTTTGACTTAAGTCATTCTTTTGACAGAGGGATTGCTGTCGTCTTGAAGCGCACAGTAAAAGTTTCAACTTCGATTAAAACAACGACTTTAAGAAAGGTCACCGAACAATCTCGCTAGGTTCTCTCCCGCAGACGTTTCCGGATCCACAGGGGATCGCGCCGCATATCGAGAATGGCATAGACGTAGATTACGTCGCCTTCGACCTCATAATAAATGCCGAATGGAAAACGTTTCGACAGCATCCGATGGAATTGAAAATAGATTGGATGAATTCCGGCAAAAAGGATCAGAGAGTCAAGATCGGAAAGGATTGAGTCGCGAAAGTAATCGCCGACTCCGGCTGCGCAGGATTCGTAGAATTGTGTACCCGACTCGAGATCCTCTGCGGCGTCCTCGAGTATTACTACCGTCATGATTCAGAACGTCGCAGGCGGGATCTGAGTTCGTCCAGAGTCAAAAACTTTGCTTCTCCACGCTGGGCGCGGGCTTTTCGTTCAGCCAAAACGTCTTGATGCCAGTCCGGAGAGGGTATCTCGTCGCCGCAACGATTGAGCGAGGCCCAAAGCTGGTCCATCACCCGGAGTCGCTCGGGCACTGACATCATTTCAATCTCGGATGGCTCAATCATGTTGTCACACTACCACCTCACTTCTCGTGCCGCAAGACCACTTGTGAAATGTTGATAATTTTAAGCGGAGCAAAGCGAAAATCTGTGTGCTATAGTCCCGCTACTGCCCTCAAAAAGAAGCGGGCCGACTTGTGCGTGACTACGAAGTCGACCCTGGAACCTCAACCTTCTCAAGAAAGGATGAAGATCATGACTAAGCATGGTAGCGCATCAGTGCGCGCGCACACACACCTCATGTACTCGAATTTCCCGGACCAACACCATCATGAATGCTCTCAAACGAAGAGCGCTGGCAATCTTAAACGACGAGTCGATCGATGCGCAGAGTCGGGCGATTATTCGTTACGGGTTGGAGACAAATGATCCGTGGCTGGCTGAACTCGTTAAGCGTGCGGATTTCAGGATTTGGGAAAGCTAGCAGGTTCTCACTGGATCTAAACCGCATCTCAACCAGATCACGAACGACTTACCCGAAAAACCAGAAGAGTTCCACCAGGGCACTGAAGTGATTTCGCAAAACCTGAAAATGACTTACATTTTCCAGGTACATTCGTCATTATCCCGGCATCTAAGGATTCACATTTAGTAGAATTGACACTCGTTAAGTCAACCCGATGTCAAAATCGCGCCATCCTGTAGTAATTCCGCTCGTGCTTGCGTTCCTTCTTGTCCCCTTCTTAATGCCGGTGGCGGGACAACAGCAGCTCCAACCATTTCGAGGTAATCCCGCTCCAAGCCATCCGCGCGAATTCACAGACGGTGATTGGCCCGGAGAATATGCTTTCGCCCGGATCGTTTACGATTCGCCGCACTCACCATACAACCGCTGGTTCGGTGGAGCATGGCGCGTCGATTTTCCGGAGGCCGACTACAATTTCATGATGGGAATTCGTGAATGGGCGGGCTCAAGTTTGCACCTCGCTGGCCGTCCGGTACAAATACGTCCGACCGACGAGCGGCTATTTGATTATCCGTTCGCCTACATTGTCGAGCCCGGACAGATGGAGCTTTCAAACGAGGACGCGGCAGCGCTGCGAGAGTACCTCATGCGTGGAGGCTTTCTAATGCTCGACGATTTTCATGGAGAGATCGAGTGGCAACATGCGCGAGCCGAGATAAAGAAGATTCTGCCGGAGTATGAGATCAAAGACTTGCCACTTTCACACCCGATCTTCCACAGCTACTTCGACCTCGATGGTGTGGTCCAAGTGCCTGGAATCGCGGCTTTGATTCAAGGGGTCACATACGAAAAAGGTGGCGTGACACCGCATTACATGGGTGTCGAAGACAAGAACGGCCGCCTGCTGGTTTTCCTCACTCGCAACTGCGACCTCGGCGACGCCTGGGAGTGGATCAACGACTCGCGCTATCCCGCACAATACGGCGTGGTCTCTTACAAGGTCGGCATGAATGTCATCACTTACGCAATGAGTCATTAATACCGATCCTTCGTTAAGGTTCGCGTGGTCCACTTGTTTGACTTGCCGTTTAAGTGAGCCAAAGTTATATAAGGACTGTTCGAATAACAGATTGTTGTGGTTCAAGGACCGGTCGCCCTGATTCAGGAGATCCATGCCACCAATTCTCGCCGCGGTTTTTGATTTCTCCGGCCCCGCCTTCTGGATGTCGGCCGCCGGCCTCGCACTGCTCGTGATTGGCCTGTTGGCCGCGAAAAACGATATCGCTCAGGCTCGCGGCCTCGATCGGATCGTAGCCTTGACCAACTTGTGCTTTGCCGTCCCACTGGCGGTTTTCGGCGCCGAACACGTCGGTCTCGGAAATTCCATGATCGGCCTGGTACCGCCGTACATGCCATGGCGTTTGTTTTGGATATATTTCGTCGGCGTTGCGCTAATCATCGCAGCATTGAGCATCGCCACCAGGATCCAAGTGAGCTGGTCCGGACTCCTGTTCGCGATCATGATGTTTCTTTTTGTCGCGATGATTCATCTTCCGGGAGCGGTTAGGACCGGCGATCGAATTATATGGACCGTCGTTATTCGAGAAATGTCATTCGGGGGCGGTGGTTTGGTTCTGGCGGGAGTTGCCTTAGGCCGGTTGCATGGGAAAGGCAAAGGTCTTATTACCGTGGGCCGCGTGCTGATCGCGATCGCGGCGATCTTTTTCGGCGTGCAGCACTTTCTGCATCCGCTGGGCGTGCCCGTAGTTCCGCTCGCAAAACAGATGCCCACGTGGATCCCCGCTCGCGCAGTTCTTGACTATCTGACAGGTGCATTTCTGATCGTGGGCGGCGTTTGCTTTCTGCTGTCGTGGAAGACGCGAGTGGCGGCCACGTATCTGGGAACATGGATTCTGCTCCTGGTTGTTGTCTACTACGGGCCGATGTTGATTGGGTCGCTGGCAGATCCGAGTACTGCGGTAAAACTCGAAGGTCTCAACTACTTCGCCGACACGCTTCTCTTTGGCGGAACAATTCTTTCACTTGCTTACGCCACGACCAGTGGTGTTCGTTCAGTCTTGTCGACTCACTCAGTGAGATCATCGATCTGATTCAAGGGAAACTCAATCGGCTCGGAGGTGAGTCTCGCATAACAGTAGCTTCCCATTTTTCCTTCCAGGTACAACAATCCGTGGCGCTGCCATCTTTTCGTAGAACGCCCCCAGATGGGGTTTGAAGTTCTCGACGTTGATCGGCCACATCTCGCATGACACCCGCAGCCACAGAGGAGCGTTCCGCCGCTTAACCTCCTCCCAACCAATCTCCACGCCAACCTGCTGATTGCACGAGTTCCCTTCTCGCAGATTCAAATTAATAGAGGTGTTCTTTAACCGAAGGGTTCGAATCCTAGCTGGGGAAGCGTGTCCTTGTAACCAATAATGTATTCATTCCCTTTAAAGGAAGAAAATACGTAGCGCCTACGGCGATCGTTCATTACATAAAGACTCACTGGTATCGTTCCGCCCGAGATATTTAGAGGCAGTCTTAGCGTGCCCTACGATGAATAGCAGGGAGTACAAAAAAGCGTTGCTTGCCAATGGGGGGCCGCAGTCTGGTTAACCCAAGCGCGGCCTAAATTTCACTCCAAGCCGACTGGTTTACGCCGGCGGCTGACTTCAATCGTTCAGCGCTTGCAGTAGTTAGCGACAGCGATGATTATGTACATGGTCTCTCAGGCTTTTAGAACGTGTTTTTAGGAGATGCAAAATGAAGTGTGTTGCCTGTGGAGGTGAGGAACTAGTTGAGGGCGTTCTCTTCGACAAAGCATACACCAGCGAGGTCGGTTTTAAGGCGAGTGGCTC
>DATNJO010000260.1:0-5641 GCA_035603895.1 Pyrinomonadaceae bacterium | reverse complement strand
CGGTACGTCGCCCGACTCGATCGACTTGGCCGAAGATCGCAAGCGCTTCGGAGCGCTGCTGCAAGAGCTCGGCATTCCGCAGCCGGACAATGGCATGGCGGCGTCGGTTGAAGAAGCGCGCGAGATTGCTGCTCGAATTGGTTATCCGGTGCTGGTGCGTCCGAGTTACGTGTTGGGCGGACGCGCGATGGCGATCGTTTACGACCAGGAGCAGTTGGAGAAGTACGTGCTAACGGCGGTCGGCTTCACGCCCGATCGTCCTGTTTTGATCGACAAGTTTCTCGAGCAGGCGGCGGAGTTTGACGTGGACGCTTTAGCTGACGACACGGCGTGCGTGATCGCCGGCATCCAGGAACATATCGAAGAAGCGGGCATTCACTCGGGCGACTCGTCGTGCGTGTTGCCGCCCGTGCGGATCGATCCCGAGCACCTCGAAACGATGCGCCACTACACGAAGAAGCTGGCGCGTGCGTTGTCGGTGCGCGGGTTGATGAACATTCAGTTTGCGATCAAGGACCATCGCGTTTACGTGCTGGAAGTGAATCCACGCGCGTCGCGCACAGTGCCGTTTGTTTCGAAAGCGACGGGAGTTCCGATCGCGCGCATCGCCGCGCTGGTGATGGCCGGACAGAAACTGGCGGAGTTCAACTTACCTGAAGAGTTGACGGTGCAACGATTCTTCATCAAGTCGCCGGTTTTTCCGTTTGCTAAGTTTCCGGGAGTCGATCCGATTCTGAGTCCGGAGATGCACTCGACCGGCGAAGTGATGGGCATCGGCGAAACGTTTGGCGAGGCTTACGCGAAAGCGATGATGGGCGCGGGGACGAGTTTGCCGTCGACCGGAAAAGCGTTCATCAGCGTCAACGATGCGGACAAGGGAAGTGCAGTGTTGCTCGCGCGCAAGTTAAGACGTTTGGGCTTTGAACTCGTAGCGACGTTGGGAACCGCGGCGCGTTTGCGCGAAGTCGGAATAGAAGTTGAGACCGTGTTCAAAGTCAACGAGGGCCGGCCAAACATCGCCGATCACATCAAGAGCGGCGACATATCGCTGGTCATCAACACACCGCTGGGACGTGTCTCGCGTTTTGACGAACAGGCGATTCGGCGCGCGGCGCTGCAATGCAATGTACCGTGTGTTACAACGATGACCGGCGCACAGGCGCTCGTCGAAGCGATCGCCGCAGCCAGCACAGGTAGTACGCCAAACGTGCATTCGCTTCAGGAACTGCACGCGATGCACGCAGTTTCGTCGGCTCAATAACAAACCAGGGGAGCTCACTTGGAAATCAATTCCTCAGAAACCATCAGCCGTATTCTCGAAGAGTGCCGCACGATCGCGGTCGTTGGCCTTTCATCCGACATCTCGCGGCCGTCGAATGGCGTCTCGGGTTACATGCGCCGCGTTGGTTATCGTGTGATTCCAGTCAATCCAAACGAGACGGACGTCTTTGGCGAGAAGTCTTATCCGGACCTCGCGTCGGTGCCGGAGAAGATCGATCTCGTCGACGTGTTTCGCCGTTCGGAAGAAGCGGGAAAAGCTGTTGACGAAGCGATCGCGGCGGGCGCGAAAGCGGTGTGGTTGCAGGAAGGCGTGATCGATCGGGCCGCGGCGCAACGTGCGCTTGATGCCGGATTGTTAGTAGTGATGGATCGCTGCTGGTTGAAAGAGCATATCAAACACGGCAGGCGTTGATATGAAGACAGCAATTCGCGCGGCAGTGATTACGGCGAGTGATGCTTGCTCGCGTGGTGAGCGGGCGGATGAATCAGGTGCGGCGCTCGTTGAATTGCTAAGTGAAATTGGCGCGGAGGTTGTAGAAACACGGATTTTATCCGACGACCTGGGGACGCTGGTTCAAACACTCAGACAGTTCGCAGGGCGGGACGATGTGAATTTGATTGTGACGACTGGAGGCACTGGACTTGGACCACGCGACAACACGCCCGAAGCTACGCTTCAAGTGATCGAACGCGAAGTGCCGGGCCTTGCTGAAGCGATTCGCGCCGAATCGTTGAAAGTGACGAAGATGGCGATGATCTCGCGAGGAGTTGCGGGAGTAGCTTCAGGAACCCTGATTATCAATCTTCCGGGATCGCCAAAAGCCGTACGCGAGAGCTTTGCAGTTATCAAACCGGTGTTAGCTCACGCTGTCGATCTTCTGGCCGGCTGGACGCGGCATTGAAGCTCGTTCCAACTCGCGCAAACGATCGATAATCACGCCCTCACGCAACGACCAATCACAAAAACTCAGCGACTCGACACCGAGTGTACTCATTACTTCTTCCAACACCATACCGCCTGCAATGATGATGTCTGCCCGTTGCGGTGAAAGGCCCGCCACGTTTCTACGCTCGGCAAGGGTAAGAGCCGCGATCCTTGTGTTGAGACGTTTCAACTCAGGAAGATTCACAATTGCTGCACGGTTTAGAGCGGCGCTGATGGCCAGCGCGGTTCCGGAAGTAGCGGTTGTGTGATCCCAGCTTTGTTCTCGGAATTCGCTTGCGGAAGTTTCAAGCGAAGAATGAATCTCCGAGCGTAAAGCGTCCAACTCGTCAGGCGCCGGAGGATCGGAATGGATAAATCGATCTGTGAGACCAACAGCGCCCAGCTTCATAGAGATAAGTTTCAAAGGGTCGCCGTCGCGAAAGATCGAGATCTCCGTTGAACCACCGCCGATGTCGATGTTCAGACTCGTCACACCTTTCGCGGTGCAGCCTTGCGATGCGGCCAAACCAATCAGCCGCGCTTCTTCAAGACCGGAAAGAACCACAACTTGTAAACCGGTCTCTTCTTCTACCGTGCGAATGAAGTCCGCTGAGTTATCAGCCTCGCGTACTGTTGCGGTAGCGATCGCTGCAATCTTCTCAGCGCCGTTCGCATCAGCGACAGAGCGAAAGCGTTTGAGACAAGTTATCGCGCGTTGCACTGCTGCAGTGTTGATGTGTCCGTTGACGAGTGTTTCCTGGCCCAGCCGCACGACTTCACGTTCCTGTGCCAGCACGGTAAACGCGTCGCTAGTCTCAGCTTGAACCACGACTAGTTTGATTGAATTGGAACCAATGTCGATCGCCGCCAGCTTCAAGGGAGTGCCTTTTTGTTAAGGTCGACCAGATTGCTGGCGGGTTTGGCAGGAGCAGTTTTATCCGGCAGCGGCAGAATGTTGTTGACGTTGTCTTCCGCCGTCGGCGCAGGTTCGTCGAGTACGGCGGCGATCGCGCGGCGCAGATCGGCACCGACGCTGCGCACAGAGCGCGACGCGTTCATAACGCGAAATCCGTATTCGCCCGTCAGACGATCGAAAACCTTCAGCATCCTCGTTTGATACTCGATGAAGCTGTCGTATAGATCTTCACCGAGGTGCAGGTCCATCCCTGATTCCCAGTAATCGAACCCGCGCCCGGAACTCAAGAGCCGCTCTACAAGTTGCTGCGCGCTACGGATGCGTAAGTAAAAAACAGCATCGGGAACGAGCGCCATGCCGTAGATCTTGCGAATCCACGCCGGATCGATGCCGCGCACTTCAGCGCGTGCGATCGCCGAGTAGATGTAGCGATCCGTTAGCACTACAAAACCGGCGCGCAATGCCGGCAGCATCTCGTTTTCCAGCCGATCGACGAAGTCAGTGGCGTAGAAGAGCTGCATCGTGAGCCGGCCCAACGTGGTTCCTGTCTTCGCTTCCTTGATGCCACGTCCCGCGAGAATCGATCGCGTCATGCCCGTGTCGAGCACAGCGTGTCCGCGCGACTCGAGCCACGTCCGCAACAGCGCGATGTGCGTGGAGCGGCCGACGCCGTCAGTGCCTTCGATGACGATCAGCTTGCCGCTGTATTGTTCCTGTTCCACGCCTGGTAAAGGCGTTCCGTAAAATTGCATGCGTTAATTTGACCTGCGTTTGTTTCTATTGAGATGTGGTCCAATCAACATGCGCATCTCTCGTTGTTGGCGTTCGATGGAGCGGCTCGCGTCGATGACCGTCAAGCCAAACTCCGAAACCATGCGATCGTACTCCTCCAGGATCTTGCCTTGAAAAATCGTAAAACTCTCCTCCGGATCGTCAGACCAGCCGACGTCCATGCCTGCTTCGTAGTATTTTAGATTTGGCCTGCCGGAAACGATGCGATCGATCGCGACGTTCAGCGGCGCTCGGAAAAAGAAGGCCATCGTGGGTTTGATCGCGAATGAATAGACGTCGCGAACCCACGAGCGATCGCAGCCGCGAGCGACGTCGCGGGCGAAAGCAGTGTAGATGTAACGGTCGGCGAGCACGATGGCGCCTGCTTTCAAAGGCGGAATGATGTCGCGCTCGGTGCGGTCGGCAAAGTCGGTGGCGTGAAGCAGTGAAAACGTCGCCGGCGTGAGCAGGTGGCGTTTCTTGGCCCGTTTTGTCGTATCCTTGACGAGCGGCGACGAGTTCCACTCGGAGAAGAATACCGGGTAGCCTTCGGCCTTCAACCACTGATAAAGCAGCGCTAATTGCGTGGATTTACCGCTGCCGTCGGTGCCTTCAACGACGAAGAGTTTGCCGGGAAGCTGGTGCTGACCATAGGAAATCATTGGCGCAAGAGCCTAGTTTACCTTTGTTACAAGAATGTAAAACTTTAACCTTTTAGACTGTTGTTATGAAAACCTTGTACCTCTTACGACATGCCAAATCAAGTTGGAAAGACGCCTCACTGGCTGATTTCGAGCGTCCACTGAAGGGGCGCGGGCGGGATGCAGCCAAGCAAATGGGCGAGTTTTTAGCGTCGAAAAAAGTCAATATTTCCACGCTGATCAGTTCCCCGTCGGTGCGCACGCGCGAGACTGTCGACATTCTTCTGGGGCACGCCCGGCTCTCAGTCGAGCCGTTGTTTGACCAGCGTATTTACGAAGCGAGTCTGGCGACGCTTGCTCAGATCGTCTCTGAAATTCCGCCCGACAAGAAGACCGCGATGCTGGTGGGTCACAATCCGGGAATGGAAGACTTATTGGCCTTTCTGACACACGAGACGAGGCACATGCCAACCTGCGCCTTGGTGAGAATTAGTCTTGATGGTGTGAGTTGGAAAGAGGTGGATAGAGGAACCGGCAAGTTGGAGTGGTTTGTCGTGCCGAAGGACTTGGCCGACGATTAGCCGCGATTAGCGATCGCTGACGAAGTCGCCGTAGGCGGATCGTTTTTGCGATTGCAGGTGACTACTCAGCATCTGGTAAAAGCACTTCAAGCAAACAGCATCACTGTCCTGCTCTTTGTCTTCGCGAATCTTCGCTCCGCACCAGACACATTCGACCACGTAAAGGTCTTCTCGTGTTTCCTGATTCATCGTTTCCTCCTTTCTTGACGGGATTACTTTGCCTGCCGCAGGTTAAATGCCCATTAAATGATCGCTAAATCCAGCTCACGTTTAGATGCAATTCAGTTTGCGGTTTAGATAAAACTTTTCGGTGGGCGAGTTGTTAACATTTTGGTAACATCAGGGCCGGGCGGAATGAGCGATGAGAAGAAAAATTGCTGTACCCGCGTTTTGTCTCGTGCTCTTCATGTCTTCGGGCGTCGGCGCGAAGTCAGTTAGTCGAGTTCTGCTTCGTGAGAACGTCTCCCGCACCCACCGCGATCAACTAATCAACAAACTACGCAAGATTACCGGTTGGACCAGGCTC
>DATNJO010000259.1:0-6237 GCA_035603895.1 Pyrinomonadaceae bacterium | reverse complement strand
CCCAAAAGACAAACATGGCGCAGTGTTGAGTCTTTCTCGCATATTTGTAAAGGAGTATGCAGCGGATGGTCGCGACGATGGCGGCGCCACTGGTTATCCCACTTTGACAGGAGTTCACTATGTCAGCTACCACTAGTACCGCGGCCAAAACACCTTATTGACAGCGAGGACGCCCAATGTTACAAACGCTGCCGGAGGAGAATCGAACCCACGGCGCCTAGCACACGTATGAGGAGACAAATGAAGCGCTTTTCTTTTGCTGATGCTTATGGCTTGGGTTTGATCGCCAAAAATCCCAAAGACGACTGGTCGGGCATCCGAGAACATCTGAGCGTAGACGCTCAAAAGATCGCTCAGGAGCTCATTTCGCCCAGCAACCGCACCTCACGTGAAATCAAGTCCGCAGCCGACGACCTGCGGAATTTGGCACGAAGAGTCGATAAAACTTCAGCCGCTTAGTCCGAAACCTGCTCGACTATCTCCGCTGCGGCCAGAACTGTCTCTTCCGCAAACGGCCGCCCTATTATCTGAACGCCAATCGGTAAGCCATTGTTCGCACGTCCGGCGGGGACGGTCACGACCGGTAGATCGAAAACATTGAAAGTCTGCGCGTAACTGAAGGCGCGGAATGTGCCCATCGTTTTACCTTGCACGGTGACTTTGAGCGTGTCGTGTTCGTAAGCTGGCGTGGCGCCAACGGGCGCGATGATGATCGGCGTAGTTTCCATCCAGCGCAACAACTCTTCACGCAGACGGTCGCGTTCCATCCAGTTGGCGATGTACTCATCCAACGTTGGCGGCGGCGTGTCGTCGGCAGTTTTCAATCGCCAACTAACGAATGAACCGCCTTCATCCTCGCGACCCGCATAAACCTGCCGCAGTTGGACCACAGAGGCACGCGAAAACAACTTCAACCATAGTTCGTTACCACGCTCGACATGCGGCGGCCGCCTTTCCTCTCCGATCAACCCGGCATCCATCAACGCCGTCGCCGCGTTTCTAACCGTCTGCGCGGTTTCATCCGTCACCGGTACAACCCCATCATCGGTGTACCACGCGAAGCGTGATCCCCTTAAATCCCTGTTTAAGTACCTTTCATTACTCAACACGCTGAACAACAGTCGAAGGTCTGCAACCGTTCGCGCCATTGGCCCAATCGCCGCTCCCAGTCCGTATGGACCACTACTTGGCGGAACCTGACCTTCGCCCGAAACCCGCCCGGTCGTCGGTTTTAATCCACAAATTCCACAGAAGTGAGCGGGAATGCGAACCGATCCTGCAAGGTCACTGCCCAATCCACCGGGCGACATGTACGTCGCGATCGCCACGGCTTCACCACCGCTCGATCCGCCGGGCGTTAGCTTCGGATCCTGCGGATGCACGGTGCGCCCAAAAACCGGATTGTCCGCCGTGTAATCCATCGCCATTTCTGCCGCATTCGTTTTCCCCAAAACGATCGCGCCCGCAGCCTTCAAACGCGCCACCACCGGCGCATCTCGCTCCGGCACGTAATCCGCTCTGATCCGCGATCCGCTTGTCGTTCGAATACCAGCGGTTTCGATCGTGTCTTTAATTGTGATGGGCACTCCACCTAACGGACCATCGAAATTCGTGCTTAAGTTTGGCGCCAGCGTCACAATCGCATTCAACGCGGGATTCAAACGCGAAATCTGCTCCAAATGCGCTTGCACCACTTCAGCCGCCGACACTTCGCGCTTCCGAATCAATTCGACCAGCTTCGTCAGCGACTGTTGGCACAGACCAGTGTTTTGCATTTCGTCAACTTCTCAATATAATTCAATCGCTATTTCCAGACTCATTTACAACCTGCCTGAATCAAGTCGACTGGCGTCGATGTTCAAGCTTTTTAACAGCAAAGGAGCGCATTCTTGGCTATTCGGTTGAGCCGGACTTTTGTCCTGCGCAAGCTGCACCAGCTTTCCGGCATTGTCCCGCTTGGAATTTTCCTCTTAGAACACTTCTACACAAATTCGAAGGCGTTGACCGGTCCGGCTGACTTCAACAGCGCTGTCGACGATCTACAGTCGATTCCATACATCCTGTTTGTCGAAATCGGCGGCATCTTTATACCGCTCATCTATCACGCCGTCTACGGTTTGGTGATAACGTGGGAGGCGCGGCCGAACAACCTGGCGTACCCGTACCCGCGCAACTGGTTTTACCTTATTCAACGCATAACGGGAATCGTTCTCTTCTTCTTTATCCTGTTTCACGTGCTGAACTTCCGGTTTGGCATGATTCCGGGATTGAACACAGAGTCGGTGGCGCATTATCCCGACAGAGCATTTGAGATCGTCGCCCGCGAGTTTCGGATGATTCCGATCTTCATCGTCTACATGATCGGCATCACCGCGACTGTTTGGCACTTGGCGAACGGCATCTGGCTCTTCCTCGTCGACTGGGGCATCACGATCGGCGAGCGCGCGCAGCGTTTGACTGGTTACGCGTGCATCGCTTTCGGAGTCTTACTTTTGCTCGTTGGCGTTAACGCTGCCGTCGCGTTCATCCGTCCCGGCGGATTGTTAGGAGGCATAATCTATTAATGGCAAGTAATGGTCTGAAGATCGCGATTGTTGGTGGCGGACTCGCGGGTCTCGCTGCCGCCATGAAGATCGCAGAAGGCGGCCACGCAGTCGATCTCTTCTCCGTAGTGCCGGTGAAACGTTCGCACTCGGTCTGTGCGCAAGGCGGCATCAACGGCGCGGTCAACACCAAAGGCGAAGGCGATTCAACGTGGGAACACTTCGACGACACTGTCTACGGCGGCGACTTTCTCGCTAATCAACCACCCGCGAAAGCGATGTGCGAGATGGCGCCCGCGATCATTTACCTGTTCGATCGCATGGGTGTTCCCTTCTCCCGAACGCCAGAAGGCTTGCTCGACTTCCGGCGCTTTGGCGGCACGAAACATCACCGTACTGCGTTTGCCGGAGCATCAACCGGACAGCAATTGCTCTACGCGCTCGACGAACAAGTGCGTCGTTATGAAGTGCAAGGCAAAGTGCGTAAGTTTGAGCACTGGGAAATGATGTCGCTCGTCCTCGACGATCACCAGGTTTGTCGTGGATTGATCGCGATGGACCTACAGACACTCGAACTCAAAGCATTTCCTGCGGATGCAGTGATCATCGCGACAGGTGGACCAGGTCTGATTTTTGGTAAATCGACCAATTCGATGGTTTGCACGGGCAGCGCGGTATCGGCGTGTTATCAACAAGGCGCGAAGTACGCGAACGGCGAGTTTATTCAGGTTCATCCGACGTCGATTCCCGGCGAAGACAAGTTGCGCTTGATGTCAGAATCGGCGCGCGGTGAAGGCGGGCGTGTTTGGGTGCCGCGAAAGGAACGCGACACGCGACCGCCGTCGTCGATTCCCGAAGGCGAACGCTGGTACTTCCTCGAAGAGAAATATCCGGCTTACGGCAATCTGGTTCCGCGCGACATCGCCACCCGCGAGATATTCAAGGTCTGCATCGACGGCATGGGTATCGGCGGAGAAAATCAGGTCTATCTCGACTTGACGCATATTCCTGCCGACGTGCTCGATCGAAAACTCGGCGCGATTCTGGAAATTTATGAAATGTTCGTCGGTGATGATCCGCGTCACGTGCCGATGCGCATTTTCCCCGGCGTTCATTATTCAATGGGCGGGCTTTGGGTCGATTTCGATCAGCGCACTAACATTCCCGGATTGCTTGCTGCCGGCGAGTGCGACTATTCGATTCACGGAGCGAATCGCCTCGGGGCAAACTCATTAGTGAGTTGTGTGTTCGGCGGCTTCGTCGCTGCGCCTGCAGCAATCCAATACGCGAAGAACGTCGAGCGAAACGGCGTCGACGGCTCCGGTATTTACGATCGCGAATTAAAACTTCAGCAGGAGATCAACGACCGGTTGATCAAACAGAGCGGTAGCGAGAATCAGTACATCCTGCACCAGGAGATGGGCAAGTGGATGACTGACAACGTGACCGTGGTGCGTTACAACGACAAGCTCAAAGCGACTGACGAGAAGTTGCTCGAGCTGATGGATCGTTACAAACGTATCTCGATCAACGATTCGAACTTGTGGGCCACGATGGCGTTGCCGCACGCGCGGCATCTCGCGAACATGCTCGAACTGGCGCGCGTGATCACGGTGGGCGCATTGAATCGCAACGAGTCACGCGGTGCGCACTACAAACCCGAGTTTCCCGATCGCGACGACGAGAACTTCCTGAAGACCACGATTGCCGAGTATTCAGGCGAGGGTCCGGTGTTCTCTTACGAAGGGGTTGATATCTCTTTGATCGAGCCGCGCAAACGCGACTACAGCAAAGGCAAGACAGAAACAGCAAAGGTCTAACTATCCGTGCCAACTACACCGAAAACAGTCGAGATCCACATCCGCCGGCGCAAAAATCCGGATTCCCCGCAGTACTGGGAACAATTTGAGATTCCCTGGCGCCCGAATCTCAACATCATCTCCTGCCTGATGGAGATTCAGAAAAACCCGGTGAACAAAGCGGGCGAACCGACGACGCCGCCTGTTTGGCACATGAACTGTTTGGAACAGGTGTGTGGCATCTGCACGATGATCATCAACGGCCGCGCGCGCCAGTCGTGTTCGGCGCTGGTCGACAAACTCGACCAGCCGATCAAACTCGAACCGATGTCGAAGTTTCCAAACGTTCGCGATCTGGTAGTTGATCGTTCGCGCATGTTCGATCACCTGCGGCGCGTGCACGCGTGGGTTGAATTGGACGGCACGTACGATCTCGGACCCGGCCCGCGCATGGACCAGGACGAGGTGATGGAGCGTTACGCCTATTCACGCTGCATGACTTGCGGTTGTTGTTTGGAAGCGTGCCCGCAGTATGAAGATGATCAATACATTGGACCACAGGCGATCGCGCAGGTGCGTCTTTTCAACATGCATCCCTCGGGAAAGATGAACCGCGACGAACGTTTGGAAGGGATCATGGGCGACGACGGCATCACGAACTGCGGCAACGCGCAGAACTGCGTTAAAGCATGTCCGATGAATATTCCGCTGACGCGAGCGATTTACGAAGAGAACCGAGAGACCGTATTGCACGGCCTCCTCGGTTGGTTGAAGGGCTAACGAACCTGTCCTCATCTGTATTGTGCTTGTAGCTTGTCTTGGCCGGACAGGTGTTTGCAATCCGTTTCCTCGCAACTCAGGTGCCTCTGTAACACCACTTGGGAGAGGCTCGCCAACAAAAAACGTCGATTTCAAGAAAGACCCGCGGGTCAAAGGCTTCTTGTATGGATTGGGTGGTTTTATTACCACGCGAGCCAAAACCATGCAGCCGTTTTGTGCAGTTCTTAGTGGTATTTTGCAAAGAGGGATTTGAAGATGAGTAAAGTTCTCCTCAATACGAATGTTTCAGACTTGTTGAAGATTTCTGCCGGCGATAGTCAAGCCCTTCGCCAGCTAATAGAGAACTTTGAAAACAGCGTCAAAGAAACCTTCAAAGCGCCAGAACCTGCCAAAAAGTAAACCGACCGAACAGAGCAGGCTTCCTCCGCCACGGCCGGCTCTTAGCTTTTCCATTCCTGCGCACGCGCTGTTTCCGTCGAACGACTTCTACAAGCCTAAAACGTCAACTAACTCCTGCACGGCTGATGCGCTCTTATGAAGTGCAATCCTCTCTTCGGCAGTCAGGTTGATCTCGATTATCTGCTCCAGTCCACGCGCCCCGAGTTTGCACGGCACGCCCACGTAAAGCCCGTTGATGCCATACTCGCCTTCGAGATACGCGGCGCACGGAAGAATCTTCTTCTTGTCTTTCAGAATCGACTCCGTCATCTCGACTGCGGCCGCTGACGGCGCGTAGTAAGCAGAACCGGTCTTCAACAAGCTCACGATCTCCGCACCGCCGCCTGCTGTGCGCTTCACGATCGCGTCGATCTGATCTTTCGGCAGCAGTTCGGTGATCGGGATGCCGGCGCACGTTGAGAAGCGCGGCAATGGAACCATTGTGTCGCCGTGTCCGCCGAGCACAAACGCCGTCACGTTTTCCACTGACACGTCGAGAGCTTCAGCAAGGAAGCAACGCATGCGCGCTGAGTCGAGCACGCCGGCCATGCCGATAACGCGGTGCTTCGGAAAACCGGAGCGTTTGAGAGCGACCTGACACATCGCATCCAGCGGATTCGAGACGATGATCAAAATCGAGTTGGGTGAGCGGCTGACAACTTCATCCACGACCTTTT
>DATNJO010000258.1:0-10837 GCA_035603895.1 Pyrinomonadaceae bacterium | reverse complement strand
AGCAAGAACGCTATCTGCGGCTGGTAGCCGATTCAGCATCAACCAGAAGTCAGGAAAAGGTGCTGAAAAGCTCTTCTTTAGTAACCTCAAAATCAGCGGGCGGAGTTGGCACCAGACCTGCGGCTCACGATGACGTTCCAGTGGGCCAGGATCCATTTGTAATTCCTCCCACTCCGGTAACAGCACCCACGCCCACGCCGACCCCGACACCAACTCCCACGCCAACGCCAACTCCCACACCAACACCGACGCCAACACCGACGCCAACACCCGCGCCCGCAACAACACCGAATCGTTTTAAAACGGCGGGCGCCACTACGGGTAGTGACGGCGATCCTCTTACCGCGGCTCCGAATGCGACACCACCAGTATCAGCAGCAACCGCACTCGCTACCGCCGATGCCGCATTCGGTGGCGACCCGACTGCAAAGACCGGCCTGTACCAACTTCTGCGAACAGACATCTTCAATATCCTGGTCTTTCCGCCGTTAACCGTCACTGAAGCGGGAACTGCACCGACGTTGGTGTCGAACACCGTCCTTTCGCAGGCGCTCACGCTATGCAATTCCCGGCGCGCGATGTTGGTGGTTGATGCACCTGACGATTGGACCAACATTCAAACGGCTGTGGACGGCATCTCCTCGTTTGCGCTCAGCGGTAGTGATTCCAGAAACGCCGCGGTCTATTTCCCATACTTGCGAATCAGCGATCTCGACCCGGCCCAGGGCGGGCGCAAAATAGATCTCCCACCCGCGGGAGCAGTAGCCGGAATCTATGCTCGAACTGATGTTCAGCGTGGTGTCTGGAAAGCACCTGCGGGAACTGACGCTTCATTCAGCGGCGTGCCCGAGCTAAGTCTGTCGATGACTGATTTGGAAAACGGGCGTCTCAATCCGCTTGGTGTGAATTGTCTGCGCTCGTTCCTGATTTACGGACGTCTCATCTGGGGTGCGCGCACGGTGCGCGGAGCTGATGCATTAGCCGATGAATACAAGTACGTGCCAGTTCGCCGGCTTGCATTGTTCATCGAAGAGAGCCTTTACAGAGGTCTCAAGTGGGTTGTGTTTGAACCGAACGACGAACCGCTCTGGTCACAAGTACGGCTCAACGTCGGCGCCTTCATGCAGCAGCTCTTCCGCCAGGGTGCGTTTCAGGGATCGTCACCACGCGAAGCCTACTTCGTTAAGTGTGACAAAGACACTACGACCCAAAACGACATCAATCTCGGTATCGTCAACATTCATGTCGGCTTCGCGCCCCTCAAACCGGCGGAGTTTGTCATCATCAAGCTTCAACAGATGGCCGGTCAGGTCGAGGTCTAAGGAGGAAATATGGCTCAGTTTAGTGCTGATCGTTTCGACCCCTATAAGAACTTCAAGTTTCAGATCTTTTTCGAGGGCGTTAACAGCCCGGTGGCCGGTATTAGCAAGTGCAGCTCCCTCAAGCGGACCACTGAAGTTGTCAAGCATCGCGAAGGCGGAGATCCGAGCAGTAGCCGCAAATCGCCCGGACGCACCGAGTACGAGCCGATCACTTTGGAACGCGGCGTGACTCACGACACGGATTTTGAGAAGTGGGCCAACAAGGTCTGGAACTATGGCTCTGGCCTGGGGTCGGAAGTATCGCTGAAAGACTTCCGTAAAAACCTCATCATCAAGGTCCTTAACGAAGCCGGTCAAGTGGCGATCGTTTACAAGGTCTTCCGCTGTTGGGTTTCAGAATATCTGGCGATGCCGGATCTCGACGCCAACGCCAATGCCGTGGCCATCCAAACTATCAAACTGGAAAACGAAGGCTGGGAACGTGACTACGACGTACAAGAACCCGCGGAACCTAGTTTTACTGAACCAGCTACCTAAGACCCATGCGCGCTCTATCAGCCTCTAATCTTCTGAACGCCTGGGAGCGAGGCTCGCGACAACCACCGGTGGAGCGTGCGCTGTTGTTGCTCGGGGCAGCTTGTCCCGAGCAGACGCCGGAGGAACTCGCGCAACTGTCCATTGGCCGGCGTGATTCGTTGCTTCTGGATCTGCGCGAGCGAACATTCGGTTCGCAGTTTGTCAGCCGCCTGATTTGTCAAAAATGCGGCGAGCAGTTGGAGCTGGCTTTCAAAGTCTCCGACATAGAGGTGGCGGAGGAAGTGAACGACGCGTTGACACTAAATAGGGACGGCTTCGAGGTGATGTTTCGACTGCCGAACAGCGAGGACGTGAGGGCCGCGCTCGTCGCAAGCTGTGAACGCGAGCAGCTTTTGCTTCAGCGCTGCGTGTTGTGCGTGAGCAAAGACGGCGTCGAGCAGTCAGCGGCTGAGTTGCCGTCGGTGGTGGTTGAGATGGTTGTGGATCGTATGGCTCGGGCTGATCCGCAGTCGGTGCCGCTATCGTTGGTTTGTGCGGCGTGCAGTCACAAGTGGTTCATGGGTTTTGACATCGTCTCTTACTTTTGGAGCGAACTGAATTCCTGGGCCAGTCGAATGTTGCGAGAGGTTCACTTGCTTGCTTCGACTTATGGTTGGCGTGAGATCGACATCCTCGCGATGAATCCGTGGCGAAGGCAGAGTTACCTGGAAATGATCGGCAAATGAAGAACTATCTCGGCAATCTAATCGCGCGTCACATGAATCGGGCAGAGGTACTTCTGCCCCGACTCGCCTCGCGCTTCGAACCCCAGTCGAGCGTGCTTCAGTCTGATGGATTTCAGGTGGAAACTGCTGAGATGGATGTCGCGGAAAGCACCCCTGAGAGGGATGTTGCGGAAACCTTCCTAAGTGAGCCTGTCCTCGTTGCGCCGGTGTCTGAGCCTGTCTCTGCTGTCCCTGGTCTGGTCTCCGTTGGTGTAGTTTCTGATCCTTTTCTCGACGTGTCCGTACCTGATGTCGTCGGACCTGTGTCTCCAATCCTGTCTGAGCTTGAACGTCGAATTGAGTTTCCATTCCTTCCTTCGTTGCGTTCGCCGGAGAGGTTCGTCGAGTCAAGTGGCCCCGCTCCGGCTCTGTCAGAGTTGACGACGCCGACGATCGTGGCAACTGAGCACTTTGAGAGTTCAAACTCTTCCGAAACAATTTCCGCTGATCGAGTTGCCTCCGTCAGTCGAGTTGCTTCCACAAGCCGAATTCATAGCGACGATAACTCCGACTCTGAGAGTCGAAGTGAGGCTGGAGCCGGATTTCCTACTCCTTCTGCCGGTGAGGTAACAACAGATACGAATTGGACAAAAAACACCGATCGAGTTGCAGTGCTGGAGCATGTTGCAGAGCGTGCGACGAGACAATCCGGCCCGACAACACAACCGTTCACACCAAACGAACCGGTCTCAGCGAATCAATCTATCGCCGCAAATGAATCGTTCACCATAAACGAACAAGTCACCAAAGTAGAACATGAAACGCCTTCGCTACGTGCAACGCCGGCAAAATCAACCCCGCCCCTGACGCGGCGGTCCGTTGAACCACAGCCAGTAGTCTCAAAACCGACAACAGAGACAACGGAGACAACGGAAACCGGAAGGGAATCCGTGGCTCAAGTCACGAAAGGCGAACCCTTTGCTACAGCGATCAAGAGCGAACCCTTTGCTTCGGGTACGACGAGCGAAGCATTTACTGTCACCGTTCCACCATCGGAAAGCGACAGTAGCGTTGGTCCATCAAAGCCTCAGCAAACAAACTTCCCGACAACCATCGTTGTTCCTGAGCCTAAAGAAAGCTCACCGGTTGTTAACGTGCCAAGCGAAAGCCCGCTCTCACGAAAACAACCTGAGAGTGTGGCCGAAGAATCTCGATCAACGCAGCGTGCGCGTCAGCTCGAAACATTCGTGGCGAGACCACCTGTAAACGATCCCAGGAACCTAAACGATCCCAAAATCACTCGATTGATGCCTCACAACGACATCAGATCCGCCGAAGCTGGTCCAGCCACTGAAGCTGGTCCAACAATTAACGTCACTATCGGTCGCATCGAGGTGCGCGCAGCAGCCTCCGAAGCGCGACCACAGAAACAACGACGCGAACAGCAAGTACTCAGTCTCGATGAATACTTGAACCAACGCTCAGCCGGAGGTCGATGAGTAACGCCCTTGCAATCGCCGCAGTGACAACCACCCTACGCAGCCTGCTCATCAACAGACTCGGCGTCGACGTTTCAGCCCGTCCCATCGACAAGGCCCGCAACGGCGCCAACACCAACCAGGTAAATCTTTTTCTGTATCACACCAGCACCGACGCCGCTCTGATCAACCATCCGATGCCTCATCAGGGAAAGCCCGGCGAAACTGGATTTCCACCACTGCCGCTAAATCTCTACTACCTCATCAGTTCCTTCGGCCAGAATGACGACGACATTCAGGGTCACCGACTGTTGGGCCAGGCGATGAGTGTGCTGCACGACCATCCGTTGCTCGGCGCCGCGGAGATCAGAGACGCATGTTTGGCCGACCTGCCGGAAAGCGACCTGCACAATCAGATCGAGCGCATAAGAATTACTCGCGAACCGATGTCGGTCGAAGACATGTCGAAGCTTTGGATGACTTTCAAATCGGAGTACCGCATCTCGGCTGCTTATCAAGTTTCCGTGGTGCTGATTGAAAGCAAGCGTCCAACGAAGACGCCGCTTCCCGTGCTGGGTCGCGGAGCTGACGATCGAGGTAGCAACACGCAGGCAGACATGATTCCGCCGTTTCCAACCCTGGTAGAACTCACTTTTCCGCGACGTCAGTTCAGCGCGTTGCCAGGCGACTTGCTGATAATTAACGGCCTCAACCTCGATGGCACCGACATCGCCATAGTGCTCTCGCATCCGCTGCTGGCCGTCGACCGGGTGTTGACTCCTGAACCGGGCAGTACAGCCACCGAGATCCAGGTCATTATTCCGAATGACCCCGCAAACTTGCCGGCCGGATTCTATTCACTGAGGGTAGAAGTGACTCGACCAGGCGAACTCTTTCGCCGCAGCACCAACCAGTTGTCTTTCGCACTCGCGCCGGCAATCACGTCGCCCATGCCGATGACTGTTGCGATAGCTGGCGGCAACGCGACGATCGCAATTACCTGTCAGCCTGAAGTTCGCATCGCACAACGCGCCGCGCTGCTGCTTGGCGACCGCGAAGTGCTTGCTGCTCCTCCGCCACCGCCGCCCCCGGCGACGCCACCGCCAACGCAAACAAACACGCTCACGTTTCAAGTTCTCAACGCGGTTCCCGGTGAATATTTCGTGCGGTTGCGTGTTGATGGTGTCGACAGTCTTGTCTTTGACCGTTCAGATGAAGACGCGCTGCCTGTTTTCGATCAGACGCAGAAGGTGACCATCACATGAGCGATCAAATCCAGTGGCAAAAAGAGAATAACGAATACCTGGGAGCAGCTCTCGACTGGTTGCGACTGCGGCTGGAGCGAGTCGCCAATCAGCAAGAGATAGACGAGGCGGCCGGGTTGATGCGTGAAGCCGAGAGTCGCCTCCAGCCACCGCCCGCTCTGACGGTGCTGGCCCATCGCTTTGGTCTGAGCGAGTTTGAGCGAAACGTTTTGTTGTTGTGCGCTGCGATTGAGTTTGATTCGAGAATCGCGGGCCTATGCGCGCTCGCTCAGGGCGACGCTACGCGTTCGTACCCGACCTTCGCTCTGACGATGACGTTGTTTGATGATCCTGCGTGGGATGTGCTTTCGCCGGAACGGCCGTTGCGCTATTGGCGCATGATCGAGATCAACCAGCCGGGTGCACAAGCGCTTACGACCAGCGCGCTGCGCGCTGATGAGTGGGTAGTTAATTTTCTGAAAGGGCTGCGCTATCTGGACGATCGACTCACGCCACTACTGTCACGTCTAAGCGCTGCTGAAGAAGATGACAAGCTGCCACCTTCACAACGTTTGGTTGTCGACTCAATCGTAGAAAACCTGCAGCGGTACGTTTCCACACAAAACTTTCCGGTAGTGCAATTGATTGGCGCCGACAACTTGACCAAACGTTTGGTTGCGGCTCACACAGCGACTGCTTTAGGTCTGCACATCTATCGGCTGCCCGCCAGATTGTTGCCTGGTCAGGCCGCGGAACTGGAGATGCTCGCACGATTGTGGGAGCGCGAGAGTTTTCTGTTACCTGTCTGTCTCTATCTCGATGCGCACGATGCGGAATCCCCCATTGACTCCGCGGGCCAGACGGCACCACCGCTCAATCGTTTTCTCGCGCGCAGTAATGGCGTCTTCTTTCTCGCTACACGCGAACGCTTGTCGCATCTGGATCGCGACAGCATCTCTGTCGACATCTCGAAGCCAACGCCTGCCGAACAGCTATCGGCGTGGAAAGAATTGCTGGGCCAGCAAACCAACGGATTGCCAGCGCGGCTTTCAGGACAGTTCAATTTCAACCTGACCGAGATTCAACAGATAACGGGGCCTTTGCTCTTGTCTAACAACAGCGCGGAATTGTCAGACAAAGTTTGGGACGCCTGTCTATTGACTACGCGTCCGCGTCTCGACGCACTTGCTCAGCGAGTGGATCCGAGGGCGAAGTGGGAAGACATCGTATTGCCACCCAACGAGATCAGCCTGTTGAAACAGATCGCGGATCAGGTGGACCAGCGAAGCCGAGTCTACGAAGACTGGGGCTTCGGCAAGAAGATGAATCGGGGCTTGGGAATCAACGCGCTTTTCGCCGGTGAAAGCGGAACCGGCAAGACGATGGCCGCCGAAGTGATAGCTAATGAGTTGCGACTGAATCTCTATCGCATCGATCTTTCGGCAGTTGTAAGCAAGTACATTGGTGAAACAGAGAAGAACTTGCGCCGCTTGTTTGACGCCGCCGAAGACGGTGGAACGATTCTCTTTTTTGATGAAGCCGATTCGTTGTTCGGTAAACGCAGTGAAGTGAAAGACAGTCACGATCGCTACGCAAACATCGAGGTCAACTATTTGTTGCAACGCATGGAGTCGTACCGCGGTCTGGCAATCCTCGCAACCAATCTGAAGAGCGCGCTCGATGCTGCCTTTTTGCGACGGCTGCGATTCGTCGTCACCTTTTCACTGCCCGAACTGGCTGAGCGTAAAGCGATTTGGGAAAGAATGTTTCCGCTGGCAGTGCCGACGGATGGACTCGATTTCGATCGGTTGGCGCGTTTCAACCTAGCGGGTGGTCACATTCATAGCATCGCTCTCAACGCGGCCTTTCTCGCGGCCCAAGCCGGCACTGCGGTAACGATGCCACTGGTCTTGAGCGCAGCGCGCGCGGAGTTTCGCAAACTGGAACGGCCGATCAATGAAGCAGACTTTCGCTGGTCACCAGCAGGAGCAGCAGCATGAAGATCAATCTACACATCGAGCGATTGGTTTTGGATGGTCTACCCATCGCACGTTATCAGAGCTCGTTGGTCCAAGCCGCCGTAGAACGTGAGTTAGCGCGATTGTTTGCTGCTGAAGAGACGCATTCCCGACTCAGTTTCACCTCCGGCGCGACGCCGAGATTAGCCGGGCCAACCATTCATGGCTTAACCGACAACCCGATTCGTACTGGAGAGCAGATCGCGCAAGCAGTGCATGGGAGTTTTACGAGATGAATTGTCAGTCTGCAGTTCAAACAACTCGCGAGGCCGATGACCAACTTTCAAGCACGTGAGGTTTTCAAACCACAACATACACAACAACGATCGAGTGATGAACAGTCAAGCACAAAACATCAGCAAAGCCACAGCGGGTGATACCGGATTATCACCCGTTTTACTCCAACGCAGTTGTGCCTGCGGTCAACACACGAATGGAACGGGCGAGTGTACGTCGTGTAACAAGAGTCGTGACACGCTTCAGCGCTCAACCCAACACGCGGACAGCGAAACTCACAGTCCAGGCATCGTTCCCCCAATCGTGCACGAAGTTCTGCATTCTCCAGGCCAGCCGCTCGACTCGTCCACGCGCGCATTCTTTGAGCCGCGCTTCGGCCATGATTTCAGCCAAGTCCGCGTTCATACGGATCAAAAAGCTGCGGTTAGCTCCAACTCTGTGTCGGCGGAAGCGTACACAGTCGGCAGTCACCTGGTCTTTGGCGCCGGGCAATATCGACCGGCGACTCACGATGGCAAGCACCTGTTGGCCCACGAACTGACCCATGTGATGCAACAAGGTGAAGGTTCCATTCCGTCGCGACTCGAGTTAGGTAGCGCTGGAAGTACTTTCGAACATCAGGCGGACGCGATCAGCAGTCAGGTGGTTAATGCGACTGAATCCCTACAGACGCAAGACGCTCACAACGCAAGCGAAGCTCACCCTCCGTCGGGAGTCGGCGTTGGCGCGGGCCAAATCCAACGCCGCCGAGTTCCTGAAGGCACAGCATTAGCCCCCGAGGTGCCTACGGCTCCCGCCGGACTCATGGTGGCGCGCACCGGACTGGCCAGACTTCTTAGCCGGGCCTGGGCAGGACTATCTACGACCGATCAGGCAACAGTTCGTACTGCGGCGGGAGCATTCGGCATTTCGTGGACCAACGAAGCAAGTCTACTGTTACGTCTTGATATCGCAACGCGCGATCAACTCTTGAGCTTTGCCAACGCAATTCGTACCGCAAGTCCAGCGGCGCAGCTTGGCGATCCAAATTTGATTGATACAGGCGCGCGGGCGGGCACCTCTGATGCTGCAAACATCACGACCGTCGTCAACGCTGCTGACACCGTTTTCGGAACCATTGCCAGCGGCGCAAACGATGCGGATCTGACTGCCGTATTTGGCGCCGCAAATGTCCCAGCGGCAAAGACAAAATACGCCAACGCGCGCACGCGAATGAATGCGCTTAAGGCTATCGATAAGATCGTCACCGATCGATCGGGTTATAGCGGCGAAGTCGGACTAGGCGGTTTGTCCAACCCCGAGCAGATCGCTATCCATTCGAATGTGATCGACAACCCATCAGACAATGAATCGGTGGTCATGCTCATACACGAGAGCATGCATGCCGGCAACTCTGATATCCGAGACTTTGGTTACATAACGCAACCATCATTTGTGGCGCTTGATGAATCGGTGAAGCTTACGAATGCAGCGCATTTTGAAGTTGTGCCTCGCCGGATTCGCAGTGCCAGTCATAGCTTCCCAGGCGTCACCTTCATTCCTGCCGGTACGACAGTTGGCGGTGTCACGGCTCCAGCGTTGACATCAAGGGAACAAGCGATTCGAGGTGCTTCTGAGACGTACCGAGCTGCGTGGACCGTCGGCTTGAATCTTCATAAGTTGTACTTGCGTGTATTCCGCGCCCCCACGGAATGGAACACGCTGGATCTGGGTACTGCTTTTGGTACAACGGCGGGTTCTCACTTTGAAGATGCGCTCCCATTCTGGTCAAACGTTGAAGCTCTAACTATACACACGCGAACGATCAATCCGGCTGGGACCCCAGCGGAGAAGCCGGTGACCCTGATTGATATGGCTTTGTCAGAAGGGCTAGTCCGCAAATTGTCGCAAGGAATGAACTCTGTTCCGCAAACAGAGGTAGCCGCCCAAACGCTGGAAACTAACAGGGCGTCGGCCGCGGAACGTACTGCCGCTGCAGCGAGTGTCAATGCGGAGCGCGATCTCTTGATCAAATTGGTAATTCGTACCAGCCTGGGTAGTCTGACCGGCACGGAGAGTCGTGATGCGCGCGTGGTTGCGCGCATGGCGGCGGCCAGCCTCCCCACCTTCTCAGACATGCTGGGGGTCCGCCCACCGAGCGCTTTCCCCTAAGGGCAGTAGATTTTCAAGGAGGTATTCGTTATGCCAGCAATTATCAATAGCGGTTTTGACGATCCGGAGTTTGACCGTGGTCCTGGTCTGGAGGTGACCAGCTTCACCCCCGGCCGGTTTGCGAATGCGATACAGAAGAACCGGATCGACAGGCACGCACTTCAAGCAATTCGGGAGGAAGCAACCTCGTCGTTTGTTATGGATCTGATGCCGGACGGGTCAGCCACTTTATGTCGCGGTTGGCGCTATCTGTTTTTCAATGATGGCCCGGAAGTACACACGATGGTGCACATCAGAGAACAGTTGGGTTACAGCGGCCAATGGCAGAGCAGGGGCCAGTGGGTGCAGGTGGACCTCACGCTTGACGAGAGCGTTTGTGAGCGCGTCGGAGAATACACCAACTTAGTTCCCAACCATGCTTCTGATTGGCACTTGCGCTGTTTGCCGGTCGCGCCTACCGAGCAAACCATCATCTCCACGCCATCGCTGGTTTGCAAAACGACCAATGTCGATCCGTTGTTTGGCGAGGACGAACCACATGTCGTCGACGGTATTCTTCCCGGTTCGTGGATCGTCCTGGGCGCCGGGAACGGGTTGAGGATCAAGTGGGAATCCGTAACAGAAAGTGGACCAACTAGCATTCAGGTTGAAGCTCTGGCTACTCCACTGCCGACAAACGCATGGGAGCAGGCTTTCTAAAGTCTGGAAGGAACTCAAATGACCACCAGCTTTTCAGGTCCATCGCGAGTCAAGAAGAGCGCCGGGCGTAGCCCGGTGGTACAGCGAATGCCGGTCAGCAACCGTCTGCAAACTAGTGAAGTCCCTTCAGTGGTGAATCAGGTGTTACGTTCGCCCGGCCAGTCGCTCGACGGCGATACGCGTCAGTTCATGGAGTCGAGGTTCGGCTACGATTTTAGTCACGTGCGCGTTCACGCCGATTCTAAAGCTGGTGAATCGGCCCGTGCTGTGAATGCGCTCGCTTACACGGTCGGAAACGACATTGTTTTTAGATCCGGGCGTTATGCGCCGAGCAGTAACGCTGGCCGAAAACTTATGGCCCACGAGTTGGCTCACGTGGTACAGCAGGAGTCGATCTCATCACGTGCTGATGGTTTGCATAGTCAGAGCGATAGTGGCGCACACGAG
>DATNJO010000257.1:0-7357 GCA_035603895.1 Pyrinomonadaceae bacterium | reverse complement strand
TGCAGTGCAGCCGCCATGTCGTCCGGATCGTCAGGCAGCGCATCGATGTCTTCGCCCTTCAAGACTACTGCACCCGCGTTGTTTTCCGGTTCCGTGCTGAGTTCGCGAGTGTCGGCCGCGACAGTCACCTTCTGCTCTTCGATCGCGACCTTCAACGTGACGTCGAGTTGCTCTGCTTTGCCGGCTACGACTTCAACTTCCGTGTTCTCAAATATCGCAAAGCCGGCGTTCACCACGCGCAATGTGTATTTGCCGGGAGCCAGTCCGTTGATGGTGTAACTGCCGCCGTCATTCGTAACGACCGTCTTCTCTTTGCCCGCCGCATCGATCGCGGTCACGCTCGCGCCAACAATCGCGCCGCCCAACTCATCGAGCACCTGGCCGCGCACAGAGCCGGGCCGTTGCTGCGAGTAACCAACATCCGCAAAACAGAGGGTTAAGAGGCAGAGGGCGATGGCGGTTACGATTCTGGTCATGGGGGCGGATTGTACTGAAAACAGGCGTAAAGAGTCTGTCAATGAATTGTAAAGTTTTGTCAGTTCCGTGAACTTTGCGATTGACACTTCTTTACGCACGGAAACTGGCGGGTGCTGTACATTTCCGATTGTTGATTGTCGATTGATACGGCGGTTGGAAACCGCTTCAGGTAAATCGACAATCGGAAATCGTAAATCAAAAATGTACAATCTGGCCGAGCGAAATTCGAGAGAACCAATGGAACGCGTGCTGGTAATCGACGACGACGTCGGCTTGTGCGAGCTGGTTGGTGAGTATCTTCAACCCGAAGGTTACACGGTTGAAGCGATTCACAACGGCGAGCGCGGCATAGATCGCGCTCTGTCAAACGAGCACGATCTCGTGGTCCTCGACGTCATGCTGCCAGGCACGAACGGTTTCGACGTGTTGCGACGGATCAGAGCGCGCTCGCGCATTCCCGTGCTGATGCTTACCGCCCGCGGCGACGATGTGGACCGAATTGTTGGTCTGGAAATCGGCGCGGATGATTACCTCCCCAAACCTTTCAATCCTCGCGAACTTGTTGCTCGCATTCGCGCCGTGTTGCGGCGCGCACAGCCAATCGAATCCGCGACTACTGCGCGCGAAACGATTCGTCTTGGCGATATCGAAATGGATTCCAACACTCGCAACGTCCGCCGCTCGGGAGAAATAGTCGAACTAACAGGGGTTGAATACGATCTACTCGAAATACTGCTGCGCAACGCCGGCCAGATCGTCAAACGAGAAGATTTAGTGAAAGAAGTTCTCGGACGCGAACTGTCGCCGTTCGATCGCAGCATCGATATGCACGTCAGTAACCTGCGCAAGAAGTTGGGCCATCAACTCAACGGTCTCGAACGCATCAAGACCATTCGCGGCGTGGGTTACATCTACGGCGCAACGGCAGAAAAGCCAGAATGAAGAATCCTTTTCGCAGTCTTTATCTGAAAATTTTCATCTGGTTCTGGGTGGCGATGATCATTATCAACGTCGCCACGTTTGCTATTTTTGCGCTCACGCGTCCGACGCCGATCCGGCGCTCGTGGCGCGACCTAACGCAGGTTGGTCCAAACGCCCAGCGGGCCGCCGAGATTTACGAACAGTCGGGCGCGGCTGCTTTGACGTCCGCGCTGCAACAAACTGAAAAGTCTTCCGGCGTCAGTGCTACGTTCTTCGATGAAAACGGAAAAGAACTTTCCGGACGACCCGCACCTCCCGGCGCTGGAGAATTGATCGAGAGAGCAGTTGAAAGTCGAGAGATCGAATTCAACTTCGCCGGCCGCGACACGCTGGTCGCGCGTCCGGTGGTGAGTTCACAAGGCCAGCGTTACATGTACGTGGCCCACATTCCGCGTACGCCGTTTCAACAAACATTGCAACCTCAACTGTTGCGCTTGCTGGTAATTTTAGTAATCGGCGGCATCTTCTGCTTCTGGCTCGCTCGCTATCTGACGACGCCGCTCTTAAAACTCCGCACGACAACCAACGAACTCGCGGAAGGCAATCTCGGCGCTCGCGTCGCGGATAGGCTTGCCAAACGCCGCGATGAAGTCGGACAGCTCGGTCGCGATTTCAATGGCATGGCTGAACGTTTGGAGTCGATGGTCAAAGCGCAGCAACGCCTGCTCGGCGACATTTCACACGAACTGCGTTCGCCGCTCGCGCGTCTTGGCGTGGCGCTGGGTTTGGCAAGGCAACGTTCGGGTGTGGAGGCGAATGGCGCGCTGGACCGCATCGAACGCGAGTCAGATAACCTGAACGAGATGATCAGTCAGCTTTTGGAGCTGACGCGTCTCGAAAGCGGCACTGACGTCCGTAAACGAACCACGATCGATCTCTCTTCACTCGTGCGCGACGTTGCCGAAGACGCCGATTACGAAGCGCGCGGCGTGAATCGATCGGTGCAGGTTGTTTGGACGGAGAGATGTACGATCAGTGGCATCGAAGACTTGCTGCGGAGCGCGGTTGAGAACGTCGTGCGCAATGCGGTGCGCTTCACGCCGGAAGGAACGGCTGTGGAGGTGGCGTTGCAGCGTCAGCATGGCGGCGGCGCAAACTTCGCGGTGATCAGTGTTCGCGATCGTGGTAAAGGTGTTCCGGAAGACGCGCTCGAAAAGATTTTTCGTCCGTTTTATCGCGCGGAGGACGCGCGCGATCGGCAGAGTGGCGGTGGCACGGGGTTGGGTCTCGCGATCACTGAGCGCGCAGTGCGCATGCACGGCGGATCGGTTAAAGCCGAGAACGCAAAAGATGGCGGACTTTCAGTCGAGATGCGCTTGAAGCTTTGAACACCTGTTCTGAGTTCAACCTTTAGGTTGTCTTCCAAGGACAAGCTAAAGCTTGAACTCAAAACGAGGATTCTTAGAACGGGGATGAGCGTGTTGCTTTCCGTTGTCGCCTTCTTGCTAACTGTAATTCGACAAACCTTACCACTACGATCCAAATCAACGCCGCAGTGAACCCCGCGATGACATCCGTCGTGTAGTGTACGCCGAGATAGATCCGCGAGAGTCCGATCAAAAGAAACATTATCGACGCCGCGATCCAGATGAGCATTCGCGCGCGTCTGCTTTTTACTCGGCCCGAGAGAATCGCGGCCAGTCCAGCAAAGAAGCAACAACTAGCCAGTGAATGTCCGCTCGGAAAACTGTACGACGCGGGCGCGGCGAGATCGAAAAACGGAACCGGACGCGCGCGTTTGAACGCCAGTTTCAGCGTGATATTCAACAGCGACGCGCCGATCATCGTGAGGGCGAAGAGTCGTGCTTCGCGGCCCCACTTGCGCAACGCGAAAATCACGATAACTGCGGCTGTGGCAATCGTGAGGAAAAGCGTCCCACCGATAAACGAAAGGAAGTGCGCGAATGAGGTCATTGCCGGCGAGGCGATTGTGTGGACCGCGGCACGCGTGGCGTCGTCGAAGCGTCGCGCGTCGCCTTCGAGCACCTCGTCGGTGAGCCAGCCGAGGAAGATCAGCATCGCGATCGCTGCCACCATTCCGAGTAGCAACGAAAGACCGAGATATTCCACGAGTCGCTGTCTGGCTGAGGAAATCGACATACGCACTTACGCGCTAGTGTAATATGGTCCGAGTCTAGCCGTGGCTAAAAAACTTCCACGACGAACTTTCCTGCAAACTTTGGGCGGCGCGGCGGTCGTTGGCGCGCTGCCGAGCATTGCCAAAGCTCAAACCAGTCGCATCGCCGTCTTTCGAGAACCGGAATTTCCACGGATACAAAGCGGTGATGTTTCGTTTACGGGTCTCGACGTTACTTTTCTTTCCGAACAACAATTAGCGCGGCTCAATCCGCGTGAATTTGAGCTCTTCATTAATCCGTACGGATCTGCGTTCCCCAAAGGCGCGTGGAAAGCAATTCTCGAATACCTGCGGGCGGGTGGCAACTGGTTGAATCTCGGCGGTGTGCCGTTGTCGCAGCCGGTCGTGCGCACTGCTTCGGGTTGGCGTGCCGAGCCTTACCAGGCGAGCTATCACAAGCGACTCGGCATCACGCATTACTTTCCAGTCGACGCTCGAAACGTCGTGAAGTATCAAAGTGTTCACGAAGAGTTGTCGCGTGAATTTGAGGCCAAAGAGATCTACGAGCTGTATGTACGTTTGAGCTCGACGAGCAACGAACCCGACGAAGCGGGTAGCGATGGACCACACGAGGGCGTGGTTGAGTCTCTTGTTTTTGGTTTGAATCGTGAGGGACGTGTGATCGCCGCGCCTATCATTCAGATCGATCGTAATCAGGCAGAGTTCGCACGTGGACGTTGGGTGTTTGCGAACTTCAGCGGTTCTCTCACCGCGAATGCGGTGAGAGTTTTGGCGGAACGCGCTCGGCAAGGTGCGGTTCGTCTCCGGGTTCGCAGTAACTTTGCGTGCTATCGAGCGGGTGAAGTTCCTTCGATATCGGTTGAAGGCGGGAAGAGTAACTATAGTGTTGAAGTGCGTGATCCGGCAGGCCAAGTCGTGGCCACGGACTTGACACGGATACCACGGACAGAAAAACCAGGGTTGTACCAAGTACACGCGCGCAATGGCGAATATGTACATACCAACGGGTTCTGGGTTTACGACGAAGAGTTGCTGAAGCACGGCAAGCCGTTGACGGTCGACAATCATTTCTTTTATCGCGACGGCAAGGTTCTGCCGGTGACCGGCACGACCTACATGGCTTCCGATGTTCATCGACGTTATCTCTTCGAGCCGAACCCGGCTGTGTGGGACCGCGACTTTCGCCAGATGAAAGAGGCTGGTGTGAATATGATCCGCACTGGCATCTGGACGGGTTGGAAGAAATACATGCCCGAGCCGGGCAAGGTGAACGAAGGCGTGTTGCGCGCGTTTGATGCGTTTCTGTTGACCGCACACAAGTACGACATTCCCGTCATCTTCACGTTCTTTGCTTTTCTACCTGAGACGTGGGGTGGCGTGAATGCTTATCTCGATCCAAAGGCAGTGAAAGCGCAGCAGCAGTTTGTCTCGGCGTTTACCGAACGTTGCCGTCACGTGGACGATGTAATCTGGGATTTTATCAACGAGCCTTCATTCTGCTCGCCAAAATTTCTCTGGAACTGCCGGCCAAACTACGACGAGTTCGAAACCGCAGCGTGGAAGCAGTGGATCAAGGAACGCTATCCCTCTGCAAACGATGCCGATCTAGTGGACCAACTGCAACACGCCTGGCGCACCACGCGCGCCGACCTGCTCGAACTACCCAGGCTCCAGGACTTCGAAAGCGTTCATCTCATCGACGATCGCCAGCCGCTCAAAACACTCGACTACCGTCTCTTCGCGCAGGACATGTTCATGGACTGGACCAGGCAGATGACCGCCGCGGTGCGCAGCAACGGCAATCAGAAGCAATTGATCACTGTCGGTCAGGACGAAGCCGGATTGGGCGACAGTCCAAACATTCAGTTCTTCGCGCCGCTAGTCGATTTCACTTCGCTGCACAACTGGTGGGCCAACGACGATTTGGTGTGGGACAGCGTGCTGGCGAAAGTGCCGTCGAAGGCGAGTTTGATGGAAGAAACGGGCGTGATGTTTTACGAGCGCGCCGAAGGTGATGAGCCGTGGCGTAGCGAACAGGAAGTCAGCAATCTGCTCGAACGCAAAATGGCGCTCTCGTTTGCGGCAGACGGTGCCGGTTTTATCGAGTGGATTTGGAATACGAATCCTTACATGAACTCGACGAACGAAGTTGGGATTGGTTTTCATCGCGTTGATGGAACCGCGAAACCGGAGTTGGAACCGTTTCTCGCGATCGCGAGGTTTATGGCCCAACATGGGCAGCGAATGCGCGATCGGCAGCCGGAGCCGGTGGTGATGGTGATTCCACACACGCACATGTTTTCGCCACGCAGTTTTGCTTACGAAGCGACGCGCCGGTGTGTGCGTGCGATGTATTACCACTGCGGCGTGCCGATGCAGGCGATCAGCGAGTACACGCTGGCGAATCAGACGTATCCGGCGAAGTTGATCGTCGTGCCCGCGCCGCGCACGTTGACGCCGAAGTGTTGGGACGCGCTCATGGATCGTGCGAAACAGGGTGCGACGATTGCGATTTCGGGAGCGCTTAATACTGACGAAATTTCGCTTCCGGTACAGCAGACGGAGAGTTTCGCTGTTAGCGGGAAAGACTATTTGGTGCGGTTCGAGGGAGAAAAAATTCAACGGATTGAGAAAGCGGGATTTGCACAAATAAGACAAGAGGGGCGTCTAATCCGCAGCGCGTTGCCGCTCGAGCTTGGTGATTCGATGGAGGCGCTCGTCGCGTTTTATCGCTACGCGATGACGCAGGCACGCGTCGCGCCGATCTTCACTGCTACGGCCCAAACGCCTGCCGTGCTCGTGCTGCCATCAGTCTTCCGCGATGTCGTGCTTTACACGTTTGTGTCCGAGTCGAATCGCGACACCACGTTACAGGTGACGGATCTGCAAACCAAAACTCGCTTCTCAGTTGATATTCCCGCGGGCCGAACCTCGATGGTAATGATCGATCGCCGCAACGGCGCGCGGATCACTTAACCTCAAACTGCGTCACTTGTGTAGCGGTGCGCTTCGTTACCTGATCTTCCACCACAATTTGTACGACGTATTCACCGGGAGTCAGTGCCGAGCCGAGTTGCAGACGCGCGCCGGCGGAGACGCGTTTCGAGTCAGTTTGATTTGCGGTAGTAACTGGAACGCGATCGGAGCCGTAGATCTTGACCGAGTCGCGGAAAACTACCGTCTGCGTCAGCAAATTCGGATGGCCTGTTTTCTTATCAAGCGCGGCGTTGTAGATCGTGTAACCAAAGACCAGCGACGCTCCCTGTCGAAATCGCCGCAGCACTAAAGCCCTGTTCCAATCGTCGGGCTCCAGGTCGGGACCTTCCGCATAAAGCAGCACGCCCGACAACGCCAGTTGCCCATCGCTCAAGTTCGGCGTCTGCACAAACTGACTGGCCGAACCGATGCGCTGCGACGCGGCATCACGCACGGCGATGCGCAATTGAAAAGACCCGGTCCGTTTCAACGGCAGATCGAAGTTGTAGACCATGCCTTCGCGTTGCGCACGTTCGAAGACTTCCTGACCCAACTGCATTGTGAGCGTTTGATCCTGCTTGTCGACTACGGCTCCGTTTTCGCCTAACAGCACGCAGCTCAATTCGAACCGCACGGTGGGCATTCCGTTGCGTTCGGTATAGAAGGTCAGGTCCTTTGCATCGATAACTACAAAATTGCGCAACATCGAACCGCGAACCGGATCGTTTGCGAAGAACCCTTTCAAACGCACCGCAATGTCCTTCGCCCCGAATGGAGAGATCAACGCTTTGAGCATCCGGTCGCGTTCGGATGGTGGTCCAGCCG
>DATNJO010000256.1:0-7221 GCA_035603895.1 Pyrinomonadaceae bacterium | reverse complement strand
GACGCGCTGATAGAGATCGGCCAGCCGGCGCAGCGCGATGGTATTAATCGGATCGATCTGGCGCGCGGCTTCGTAGTAACGAATCGCCTCGTCTTCACGTCCAAAACGTTCCATCATCTTCGCGGTGTTCAGGTTTCCAGTTAAAGGACCTGCGGCACGCGCAAACGCTTTGTAAGCTTCGTCAACCTTGCCGAGGCGGCAATACGCGAGACCGAGGTTGTTGAGAATGCGCTCGTCGTTTGGCGCGAGCTTCGCAGCACGTTTCAAACGATCGATCGCCGCGCGGTAGTTGCCATTCTGATAAAGCGAGAAGCCGAGGTTGTTCAGGTTCTCTGCGTCTTCTTCGAGCTTGACTGCGCGTTCAAATGAATCTTTCGCGCGGTCTCCAAAGCCCTTCTTGTCGTAAGCGACGCCGAGCAGGTTGTGTGCTTCGGTCAACTTCGGATCGAGTGAAACAGCCAACGAGAGTTCGGAAACCGCTTCGTTGTAACGACCTTCCAGAAGAAACTCACGGCCGGATTCCATGTGTTCGCGCGCGGAGCCGTCGGCACGGACCTTCCGATCGTTTTGATTGCGCGCGTCCTCGATCTTCGTGACGCCAGCTGACACAAAACGTTCGGCATCCTTCTCGGTCATGCGCTCCAGCTTGTTTTCATTTTTACCGCCGCCGAAGAGCCGGCCGAAAGCTTTGAAAGGCGCCGTGATGACTTTGACGACTTTGTTGCCGCCTTTCTTTACCGGCTGTATTTCCCCGGCATCTGAACCCGAATCCTCGAGCACGATCGCATCCGGATCGCCCTCGCGTTGGATCGTGGAAGCACTCCACATCGCAGTAGCTGCGACGGTCAATACAAAAGCGATAAGAACTGCCAATATTCTACGTTTGTTCATGGTCCAACTCCTCTACATGTTGCCGAGAACGTCCATGAGGTTAAGGGCGGCCGGGCCAAGGATCGCGATAAAGAGCGTCGGGAAAAGAAAACACGCGAGCGGGAACAAAAGTTTCACTGCCGCTTTTTGTGCTTCCTGTTCGGCTCGCTGCCTGCGTTTCGTGCGCAGCGAATCGGAAAACACGCGGAGTCCCTTGGCTATCGAAGTACCAAACTTGTCAGTCTGAATCAGCATCGCAACGAGGCTGCGCATATCGTCAACACCCGTTCGCTCTGCCAGATTGCGTAATGCTTCGTCGCGATCGCGTCCGACTCGAATCTCGAGATTTGCGAGTTCAAACTCGGTGGCGATCGGGTAGTGCACGTCTCTCAATTCAGAGGAGACTTTCATCATCGCCGCGTTCAAACCCAAACCTGCTTCAACTGAAACAACCATCAGGTCCAGCGCGTCTGCCAATCCCCAGCGCAACTCGCGCTGGCGATTACGAATGGCTCTTCCCAGGAAATAACGCGGCAGGAAGAAACCCAGGACAAAACCCACCACGATGTAGATCAGCGCGTTGGCTAAGGGACGCGCCGTCAAAGCGCAGACGCCCGCAACCGCCAACGGAAAGGCGGCCATCGAAGCCAATTGAATCCCGCGATAGATGATCGGTGCTTCCGCCGAACGGTAGCCGGCGTGCATCAGTTGTTTCTGGAGTTTTTTCGCTTCGGTCGCCGACGGCGGCAACAACTTGTTCAGCGGTTGCGCTAAACGTTGCGCAATGTCAGTGGCCTGGCTCTCGTCCGGCAGGACCACTGACTGCATGTTTCCGACGGGATCCTTTGAACCCATGCGTCGTAGGCGTTCAGTCGCGGCGCTCTGCGGTTTGTAGAGCAACCAGTAAACACCCAGCATTGCGAGCGAGATGGCGACGAAAGTGGAGATGGCGATGATTATGATCATTGCTGGCCTTTTCGTTAGCTAGATCCTGATCTTCAAAATCTTACGGACAATCAACATACCGGTGATCTGTAGCACCATAGCGGCAGCGATCAGGTAATGACCGCGTGGATCTTTCCACAACACGCTCATGTAATCCGGGTTCATCACTGTGACTGCGATGGCTACAAAGATCGGCAGTCCGCACAACAACCACGCAGACAAGCGCGAGCTGGTGGTCAAAGTCTTTAAGTCACCCATGATCCGGAATCGTTCACGGATTGTGTAAGCGACCTTCTCGAGAATCTCGGCGAGGTTACCGCCCGTCTCACGTTGAATGAGCACGGCAGTGACACACATCTTGAGGTCCAGTAGTGGCATTCGCTGCGTCAGGTTCTCAAGCGCGAGTTTCACTGACAGGCCGAGGTTCTGCTCTTCGTAAGCCTTGCGAAACTCCGTGGCGACCGGCTCCGGCATTTCCTGGGAAACCATGTGGAGTGCCTCGGAGAATGCGTGGCCCGCGCTCAGTGCACGGCTGATTAGATCGAGCGCATCCGGAAGCTGTTCGAGGAATGCATCGAACCGTTTTTTACGCCGATAATAAACGTGTACCAGTGGTATCGACGCGCAGATCAGACCCGCGATGATCATCAACGGAATGAAAATTGTCAGCACGGAAGCGGCCAACGCACCCAACATGCCTGCCATGAATGAAAACATCAGCAAGCGCGATGGGGTGATGTGCAGGTCCGCCTGGTCCAACATCCGTTTCAACTGCAACGCTGCCTGAACATTGATCATCGTGCGGTTGACGAAAGGGATCTCGCTCATCAACTCATTGCGAGCGAGCACCACATCGAGGTCTTCAGCTTGCGCGGAGTGAAGCAGAGCTTCGTTGAGCCGCTTTTGCAGTTTTTGGCGCTTCTTGTCTGTCCCGTGCGTGGCGATCAGATAAGCACCCAGGACCAGGAACAGCGCGAACACAAATACCAGGAACGATATCATCATGGTGAGTTACATCTCCTCGAAGAAGACGCGTGGCAACTGCAAACCACAAGCCTTTAAACGTTCGGCGAACCGTGGGCGGATACCAGTTGGACGGAAGCGACCAACCACACCACCCTGTTGATCGACACCCGTGCGCTCGTACATGAAGATTTCCTGCATGGTGATCGTCTCGCCTTCCATGCCGGTGACTTCGGAAATTGACGTGACGCGGCGCGAACCGTCGGACAAGCGCGCAACCTGGACCACGAGGTTCAACGCCGAAGCGATCTGTTGGCGCATGGCGCGATCGGAAAGGCGCATGCCGGTCATCTGGATCATTGTTTCGAGACGGGCCATCGCGTCGCGCGGCGTATTAGCGTGAATCGTGGTCAAGCTGCCGTCGTGACCGGTGTTCATGGCCTGAAGCATGTCGATCGCTTCGCCGCCGCGCACCTCACCGATCACGATGCGATCGGGACGCATACGCAGGGCGTTACGCACGAGATCTCGTTGTGTGACTTCGCCTTTGCCCTCGATGTTTGGCGGACGCGTTTCGAGGCGGACGACGTGCGGCTGCTGGAGTTGCAATTCCGCCGAGTCCTCAATCGTGACGATACGTTCGTTTTCGGGAATGAACGCGGAGAGCGCGTTCAGGAGTGTCGTCTTACCAGCGCCGGTTCCGCCTGAAATCAGAATGTTCAAGCGCGCGTTCACGACCATCTGCAACATGTCGGCGATGTCTCTCGTCAGCGCCTTGTTCTCGACCAGCGCAGCCATCTTTAGTGGATCGGCGCCAAACCGGCGAATCGAGAGCACTGGTCCATCAATCGATAACGGCGGAATGATCGCGTTAACACGCGAACCATCCTGCAAACGCGCGTCGACCATCGGTGACGATTCGTCGATGCGGCGTCCGACTGACGACACGATACGTTCGATCACACGCATCAAGTGTTCGTCGTCTTTGAAGCGAACGTTGGTCGCTTCGATCTTGCCGCGGCGCTCGACGTAGATCGTGTCGTGCGAGTTGACCAGGATGTCGGAGACCGTCGGATCTTTAAGCAGCGGCTCGAGTGGTCCAAGACCGAAGAGTTCGTGCTGAACGTCGTTGACGAGCCGTTCGCGCTCGGAAACGGAGAGGGGCATCGCTTCCTGGGCCAACACGACCTCGGCCAGGCGCGAAACTTCTGCGTGTACCTGTTCCGACGTCAGACTCGACAACTTGGTCAAGTCCATGCGGTTGATCAGGGTGCGATGAAGGCGCGACTTCATCTCCTGGAAAGAATGTTGTCCGGTGCTGTCGGAGCCGCCCGGAATATTTGCGTTGCCGATTAGTCTTTCGCGTAGGGCCATGATGTTTTTCCGTTATGGAGGACCGCGGTTCTAAACCTTTTCCATTGAGGTTTGCAGATTGAACTGTGCCTGCGCCGGTACCTGTGCCGGCTGTCTTTTCAGGAATGAATTCCAGAAGGCGCGCCGTGGTTTCGCTTCGCCTAACGGCATGACGCCGAGCGAGATTTCCTGGGCGATGCGCCGGATTTCCAGCGCGATCTTCGACGTTGGTTCGGATTGGACCAGCGGCGTGCCGAGATTGATCGAGCTGACCGCCGTCTGATACTCACTGGGCACAAAACCGACTACCGGTTCGCCGAGAAACTTCTCTACTTGCCGCAAATCGAGATCGATCTGTTTGCTCCAGCGATTCACCACGATGCGGACTTTCTTTCGCGGATAACCGAGGCGATCGAAGATTTCGAGCGCGCGTTGCGTGCTGCGGATGGCGGGTATGTCGAGCGTCAGGATCAAAACGATCTCGTCTGATTGATCGAGCGCTGCCAGAGTGATCGAATCAAACGTGTGCTGCGGATCCAGCACGATGTAATCGTAGTGCTCGCGTAATTTTTGCAGGACTTCAAAAATGTGCTGTGGTTCGATCTCGTCGGCGTGGTCAGCCTCACGCGGCGCCGCCAGCAAGGAAAGGTACTGCGAATGCGGCGTGACCAGCGTGTTGATGAGTGTGCCGTCGAGCCGACTGCGTTTCTCAACCATGTCCGCGATCGAGTATTTCGGATCGACTCCGAGAAACAGCGGCAAGTCGCCTGCTTGCAGGTTGAGATCGACGAGAATAGTTTTCGCGTTTGTGGCAGCCGCGAAGTTTGTCGCAATGAACGAAGTCCCGCAGCCGCCTTTGCTCGAAAAGACGGAAACCATGCGGCCCTGCTTGCGCGGTGCTTCATCCGATTGTTTGCTACCAAACTCAGAAACACGATCGAGCACCGTGCGCAGTTCGTCGGTACTGATCGGAATGCGCAGAAACTCTTTCGCACCTGCGCGCAAACTGCCGATGATCAGATCCGGGGAGGCGTTCTGCGCCGCGGAGATGATCGTGGTTCTCGGACACTCGGCCGTGAGACGCTCGATGAATCTGACGGCGTGGTCGGCGTTTGGACCAAGCGCAATGATCGCGGCGTTTGGTTTGAGACGAACGATCTCGTCGTAGAGTTGATCGGTATCGTTACCGCCGGCCAGCAGCTTCACGCGCTCTTCCGCGGAAAGAGCACGGCGGATGTCTTTGAAGTTTTCAAGCCCGGTGCTTAGGACTACCACTGAGATTGGTTCGGTCATTTTTTCCTCGTGCGTATCGTTTTCAATTCGAATCCGACTGCCAGCGGCTCTCTATGACTAAAGACTTTTGCAGAGGCGCGGGGGATTCACGGAAGGTACCGCGTCGCTACAAAGCTGGGTTCACTCCATAGCAACGTTTGTTAGGCAGGCGTAACCGACGCCGCCTGGCAGTCGACTCGAAACTTAAACTGGCATTTGCTGTAGCCACGATCGAAATTCCTAAGCTCCCCAATTTCAACCGGAGTTAAACGTTCGCGGGAGTTAATCCCGCACTCTCAGCTGTTAAGGTGGTTTTGTAACTCGGCATCGTGATGCTGGTGCCGATGATCGGAATCACAAACTGAAACTGGTAGTTGGTAATGCTTACTGACACAGTTCCGGCGTTCAGGCCGAAGCCGCTGTAACTGACGTCGACATTCGCCGCGCTCAGATTGTTCAGCATTGGTGAACCAGCTCCCTCAGGATTGCCAAAGACCACCACGTTTTTGACTTGAGCTGCACTGGCAGTAGTATTCAAGGTTGCGTAACGTGCGCCGCGGCGAGCTGCATCCGTCAGCGCGTTGTGTGCCCACACCGCGCGGCCGAATTCCAGCACTCCAAACATCGCTATCAAAAAAACCGTGGCGCTAATCGCAAACTCAACCAGCGTCGCCCCTCGCTCGCCGTTCGTGCACTTTTTGATTTTCAGCATAGTTGTTCTCCTCAGATCGAAGGTGTAGTGAGCAGGTAACGCATAGTCACACTCGGTTTCACGTCCACGTTGAGCGACAGTGAAGGAATGTTGAGTATTGCGCCCAGGTCAAACACCGGTTGATGCTGGTAGTTAACGATGCTGATCTTCACCAAATCGGGTACGGCTGATACTCCGCCCGAATACTGCACATCGACGTTTGCCGGACTAAGTCCCGGCAAAATCGGCTTTCCCGAACCGGCTGTATTTCCATAAACAACCAGGTTCTTGGCATTGGCTTGCCAGTTTGTACCGACGCTGGTAGCTGACTTTGACGCCAGATACCGCGCGCCTGCACGTGCACCTTTCGCCGCGGTCGTGTACTCATAAAAGTACCGGCCAAACTCCACGACGCCTCCGCACAGGACCATCAGGATGGGTAACACTATTGCTAGTTCGACTAGTTGAACCCCCCGCTCGTCGCGACGAAAAAGGGTCAACCAATGTATGCGGCGCTCGCGCCGCACGAGGCGGATTTTCTTTAAGCGATGATGTCTCATGGTTGTCCCTCCTCATTTGTATAAGACAGGGACCGCCATCTGGTTGGATACGGGGCCTCCGTTAGGATTAAAGCCACCCTGACCCAACACGATGTCGTCGATGTATTCGGCAACCAGATCACCACCATTACCATTGCCGACCTTGTTTTGCAGGAAGAAAACTCCAAAGCGATTGAACCTGACCGTGTTACGGCCCTGGTCGTATTCCTCTTGCTTCACGATCGGGATCACCACCACACGGCGGCCATCAACACCAGGATGTTTCGGAGCAGTTGATGGAGTGCCGGTCTTGTACTGGTCGTAGGTAATGTTCTCTTTGATGTTCTTGTCCGGCGGCATATCAGTGGGATTCACTTGCGAGCTCTGATAGTCATCAAACCTCGTATTGAGTCCCTGCCTGACTGGTCCTGAACTGACACCGGGCTTCGTATCAATGGTATAGACCGCGCCGGGTTCTGCGCATTCATCCACACCCTGGGCCAATCCGACGCGAACATCGGAACCACCACGTCCGGCCACTGCCAGAATCTGATAGTTGCCCGGGGAAACTGACTGTCCCGGAGCCGA
>DATNJO010000255.1:0-5033 GCA_035603895.1 Pyrinomonadaceae bacterium | reverse complement strand
GTCAGGCATTCCGGTACTCCCGAAATCGATCAGAACGTGCCGCTCTTGTACTGACTTGTCCGGGCCTTCAGGATATTTGAACGTGAGCAAAAAACAGTCGCCGAAGCCTACTTGATACGCCCGGATCGTTAATCCGATGGGTTCTTGTTGGTCAGGCATCTAAAAGACCTCCGCCGCTCGGGTTCGTATATTGAGACTTCGATTCAGGTGCAATCGCGCAAACGCGTTTCGCGTTCCGGTCGCGTCGTCAAAATAGCCGCATTTCCAAAGGTACTTTAATCGTGGCGTCTGCCGGCCAACGTTTTCGACACGGTTGTTCACGTGATATTTCAGGCGTCCGTATTCGTCAAAGATCAAAGCGCCGCCACCGTAAATCGTGACTTCACGCTCCCCGGCTAACCCCTCGGGTTTCCCAATCGGCGGATCGAAATACTGAAGTTCCCGAGCCTGAATCGTCATCATCTGGATGTATTCAGCAACTGTTTCGCGCAGCACAAATCCATCGGGTCCGATCCGCAGACAAGGCCGCACGGAAATGACCTTCGTGTATGCCTGTTCGTGCAGCTTCAACTCGTCACGGTTCTCCCAGATGAAACGAAAGATCTCATCCGGATCTCTCATCATCGACTCGAAGTGCGAACGATCGTATGTCAGGTCTGCATCACAGCCTTCCCAACTGCCGTCGGGCGAATTGATGCTCGCGGGTTCCACTCCGTATTCAGCAAAGCTCTTCAGCAGTATGTCTCGATAATGATATCTGGTGTCGTCGGGTACGAGTTCTTTGTCGGCTGTGAGCAACGCGCTCAGATAATCGGAGAACTGCAAGTCGGTGGGCGGCGCGAAGTCTAAAGCCCGGATGGCCATCGTCAGCAAGTGGTCGGCGGCCTCTGCGCCCTGTTCCACCACGAGCTCGAGATCTAACATCCCGCCGCACTTACCTCTTTCAATTTTTTTGACACGCGCGTTCCAGACGTTTAGAAATGCGTTGAGTATTGCGGCCACTAATATTTCGCCGCGGCGATGCGGCTCCTGAAACTCTTCGACTTCATCAATCTCGCCCGGTTTGAACTTTCGAAGATTCACCGAACGTCTCAATGCGTCTGCCCGATTGCCGCGTACTCCCAACATCTCCGCGCCCATCTGGTCTGCTAATCCAAGCAACACGGATTTTCGCAGCATCTCGGGTTCTAGTGCCGCCGCATCGATCAAGCCGTCTTCGAACGAAGTGTTGGTTTGCGTGAACTTCGGCTTGAGCAGAGTGCCTACAACATCCTTCAGAGAGAAAACCGAAAGCAGTGCGACTACGTCCGCAAACCCCTCGTGGAAACCCGCCTGTTCGGGTGAAGACGGATCCGTGTAGCGATTGCGCAACCCGTCCAGGATGGCATGGGTTGTCTCGTGGGCCACCACATCGTGAGAGAGACAACTGAATACGATTTGTCCACTTCCTCCTCTGAAATATCCGAATACCAGAGCTTGATCTTCTTTTGAATAAAAAGCGTTGGCGTCGGCGAACGCATGTGGCGCGATATGGATCTGATGTCCGCGAAATCCCCAACTAACGCGCCGGCCAAGCGCAAACTCAAACCGCGCCAGAGTCTTCATCACGATCGCATAGACGTTCTGCTGGTGAAAACGTGGCTCCGTGAGGATCCAGTCGTTATCAGACTCTTCGGGGTCTTGAGCAAATGGATCGACGTAAGAACCGCGCTTGAGACTGGGATAATCTTTTGGCTGATAAAGAACGCCGGACGACGTGTCGTAATCGATTACCTGGACGCGATATCCTCGCGGTCCAGGTGCGATTTCTTCAGCCGGTATCTCAACCTGCGTCGTCAGAATTTTGCCGTTGACCTTAACGCTTGGATCCTGCGCGACGATCGTCAACAGCCGGGTTCGTGGTTTTGCTACTGGTATCATGAAAGACCATCAAGTGAGAGTGAGCGCTTCAGCGAAATGTTGGAAGTATTCTTCTAGCGTGTCGCTGGTCTGATCGCGGCAGCCGGTTGCCGAAGCACAAAGCAACCCTTTGGCACCATGGATTGAGCATGAACCGGGGCAGCGAAGTCACTGGTCTGCTCGTAAAACGAAGCCCACCATTTGGCTGCCTGCCAGATCGCTTCGGGACAGGTGGAAGCAGTGGCCAGACCCGGTGTCAGTTCAATGCCCGCGAGACCAAACAACGTCTCAGCAAACACTGCGCTGGGTAACCCCTCGCCGTTCAATAGCGGATTGGTCTGTTGGCCAACACACCAAACGTAGCCGAGCCACGACAACACGAGCGCCGGAAGATCGATCAGTCCGCGTTGCAACTTCATCGCCTCGATGTACTTCACAACCTTCTCAGGCGTGGTCGTCACTTGAATGATGGCGATGTTGGGAAACTTCTCGGGGTCGTCAAAGTCTGATAACTCAATTTCTCGGACCGCGTTGACGTGCGGAATCTCCGAGATGTCGCCTGCTATCTCGAGGGGAACAGTAAAGGTGGACCCGTTGGCAGTCAGAACTCCAACCATGGACCAATGACTCGGCGTCAGGTCAAAGCGCAGGTGCGATTGAGAGACGCGCACGCGAAAGTCGGCCATCGAATTACCACCGAGCAGAAGCAAGCTTCCATCCCTGGTAATCCCTTCCTGCAAAGCTCGCTCGAGCCACTCTGTATTCGACTCGCCTTCATTCGCGAGTAGTCTCTTTAGATCCGCATTGTTTTTGATCTCCAACGGGACACTGCTGCCAATCATAGAGCCTCCTTATCCGAGTGTTCTTTCCATGACAAAGATTGGATTAACTGGCCGCCCCTCGCCGACTATGGGCCACGCCTTGATGAGCACTCGCGTGCGTTGGCCAACAGACGAAAAGGCAAGCGTTAGAAAATGATTATCCGTTAACTTGAAGTTTGCGTCTGTGTCGACGCCGCGACCAGAAGTTCCAGGCACGTCAAACGCCGGGTATCGTTCTGGCGCTGCATTCCATTTACCGCCAACAAGCTTATTCACCAGAGAAGTGGGCGATGAAATCACCTCGATAAGCTCGACTTCGGGCCGGAGTTGGCACCGTGCAACACGTCCGTAATGCACGTCGCCAGTCAAGATCAGGATCGAATGCTGTGTGCGGTCGAGCGCGCGAATCAGATCTCCATACTGCGTGTAGTCGGGAAGATTCCAGTCCGTTAAGTTGCCACTCCATCCCGCGCGTCCGCTCAGCACTGGCTGGCCGATAACCAACACACCAAGACCTCGCAATCCACCTACCCAGGCTTCCAATGCCCCGATATCACCAGCCTGCATGAAAGTGGTTTGATCCGCGGAACGATTCATCCGCGTGTCAGCGATGAAGAATGAAAGTTGGCCGATATCGAAAGTGATGAATGATTTGTCAGTCTGGAAAGCTTTGTAGAGTGATAACGCTACATCCATCCAATTCGCTCGACCCGTGGGCGTCCACGAATCGCGGATCAGCGAGGCCCAGCTCGGCGCGTTATTCCAATACTCGTGGTCATCGCTGCTGAAGTAGTTAGCTCCATCCTGAAGCAGACCGCGAAAGCCGCCGCCAACGCCCTCCTGCAACCACGTGCGCATGTAGTTTGTGAAATGCTCCGACAACAGTTCTGCCTTACTATGCGTGTGCCAGAGAAAGTGAGTTGCCGGATCGTCCAGGTAAACCTGATCGCCACTGAGAATCTTGATGTCGGGCCGTTCGGCTCCGGGCAATTGGTGAAAGGTCCAGCCTAGCGATCCGGTTTTGTCATTCCTCGAGCAAAAACACGAGGCGAGCAACGCGATGAAGTCGCCTTCGCCCAATGAAGGCAACCGGTCCGGTAGGGTTCGCAAACGGCAATTTGCTACCGTCGCGCCGTTGGCATTAAGAAGGAACTCGAAGCGTCCGCCGGGTGTCAGGTTGGTAACCGAGACACGCTGGTAGTCGAGCGTGAATCCGTTACCGTCGAGACTGCTCCAACCTCCAAGTGGATGTTGCCCGGCGTTGGATTGCAGTAACAGCGCGGGAAGTGGACGCGGTTCGTTAATCGCGCCAACCCAGACAACAGCCTCGCCCGCCTGAGTAGGAGAATGAGGAACAAGCATGTACGTCATAAATTCTTTTACAAGTGCGGCCTGGAGAAACTCTCACCTATGAATGGCTGAGGATACGAAAACGTTTCAAACGACTTTGAGTGGCGTAAGCCTAATCACCTTCGCCCGACAAAGCAAGGTTTTAAATTACGTTCAGAGATTAGCCTTCCAGAAATCGAGCATCAGACTATACAAATGACGGGTGGCGGCTTCATCCGAAATTCCGTGCTTGCGCATTGGATAAGCCATCATGTCAAACTTCTTTCCCGCGCCGATCATCGCGTCGATAAAAGCCATCTCGTTATACGGATGTACGTTGTCGTCGTAGGTTCCATAAACGATCAAGAGACGGCCGTGCAGTTGTTTTGCGAGCGGGATTAACGACGTATTCTCGTATCCCGTGGGGTTCTCTTGCGGCGTTCGCATCGCGCCTTCCGTCCACTTCGTATCGTAGTAGCGCCAATCGACAACCGGCGCGACCGAGACACCGGCTTTGAACTCCTGCGATCGCGTCATCAGGTTTAGCGTCATGAAGCCGCCGTAGCTCCAGCCCCAAACACCCACTCGCGACGGATCGACCCAGCTCTGTTTTTTCAACCAACGTGCCGCGGCTACCAGATCAGGTGTTTCTGCTTCGCCCAGACGTTTGACGATGGTGTTTTCCAGCGTCTTGCTGATCCCGGTTGCAGAGCGATTATCAACCTTGACGACGACGTAGCCCGCGTCGAGCAATAGTTGGTTCCACAACGTGTCTCCCTGCGCGGCATTTATAACCTGCGGGGCTGATGCTCCGCCGTAGACAAACATGATGACTGGATACTTTCGATCGGAACGGAAATCTTTCGGCTTCAGAATTTCGGCGGGCATCGCGAAGCCATCATCGGCCGGAATCGTTAACATTTCCGGCCATTGAATATCGTATGGCGCAAGCAACTGCGGACGGGCAGCAGCGAGTTCCTTTAC
>DATNJO010000254.1:0-4398 GCA_035603895.1 Pyrinomonadaceae bacterium | reverse complement strand
ACGTAGGTTGCATACACCTTGTAAAGCCTTTGCGACGGTGTAACTAAAACTTTTCCAAAGTTTCACGACGCGAGAAACAGAGAGATTTCGAACCAAAATCGGCAGGAGCATAGGAACCAGCTTGTCAAACTCACCAAAGATAGCGCCATACGGCTCGTGGAAATCCCCCATAACTTCAGACCTCATTGTCAGCGGCTCAGTGGGCTTGAGCCAGGCAACTTTTGACGGCAACGACATCTACTGGGTGGAAATGCGCCCCACCGAAGGTGGCCGGAACGTGATCGTCAAGCGCGATTCGGCCGGCACGTTATCCGATCTAACACCGCAACCTCTTAACGCCCGCACTCGAGTTCACGAGTACGGTGGCGGCGACTACATCGCTGTGAACGGTGTCGTTTACTTCTCAAATTTTTTAGACCAACGTGCCTACCGGCAGGACGCGGAAACGGAGCCCCGGCCGATTACGCCCGCCGCTGAGGTGCGTTACGCCGATTATTGTTTCGACCCAACCCGCAGCCAGTTGATCTGTGTGCGCGAGGATCACAGAAATCCGGGCGTCGAAGCGGCGAACTGCATTGTCAGTCTCGATATAGAAAACAACGACGAGTGCGGCCGTGTCCTTATTGAAGGCAATGATTTTTATTCTTCACCACGAGTCAGTCCCGACGGAACTCAGCTCGCCTGGCTCACGTGGAACCACCCGAACATGCCGTGGGACGGCTGCGAACTCTGGGTCGGCGAGTTTGGAGAAGACGGATCGTTAACTTCAACACGCTGGGTCGCGGGCGGCGCGGCTGAGTCGATCTTTCAACCCGAGTGGTCTCCGGATGGAGTTTTGTATTTCGCGTCTGACACGAACGGCTGGTGGAACCTCCACCGTATCTCCAGCGACAACGAGATCGAAAGCGTCGCGCAAACAAAAGGCGAGTTAGGCATGCCGCAGTGGATCTTTGGCATGTCGTCCTACGCTTTTGTTTCGCCGGTGTTGATTGCGTGCGCGCACGTTGAGCAAGGTGTTTCGACGTTTGGGATCATCGACACCACGACCGGGAAGTTAAAGACTGTCGATTGCCCGTTTACTGATATTCAATACGTTCATGCCCGCGACGGTCAGGTCGTCTTTCGCGCCGGTTCTCCGACCGAGGTCGTTTCGATCACCAAATACGACGTCAACACGGGCGGGTTTGAAACGCTGCGCCGGTCAAACGATTTGGAAGTTTACCCGCGTTACTTTTCGATACCGCGCGCAATTGAGTTTCCTACTGAAGGCGGACTGACGGCTCATGGTTTCTTCTATCCGCCGCAGAATCCCGACTATCGCGCGCCCGAAAACGAAAAGCCACCGCTGATTGTGAAGAGTCACGGCGGCCCAACCGCCGCTGCTTCAACCGCGTTGAGTCTTTCAATTCAGTATTGGACCAGCCGCGGATTCGCGGTGCTTGACGTCAATTATGGCGGCAGCACCGGCTACGGGCGGCAGTATCGCGAACGTTTGAACAAGAAGTGGGGCATCGTCGATGTTGACGACTGCGCAAACGGCGCTCGCTATCTCGCGAATCGTGGCGAAGTTGACGGCAAACGCCTGGTCATCACTGGCGGCAGCGCCGGCGGTTACACGACTCTTTGTGCGTTGACCTTTCGCAACGCGTTCAAAGCCGGTGCGAGTCACTTCGGCGTCAGCGACGCGGAAGCGTTGGCTCGCGACACGCACAAGTATGAATCGCAGTATCTGACCGGACTGCTTGGTCCTTATCCAGAACGCCGCGACATTTATTACGAACGTTCACCGATCAACTTTCCGGAACGTTTGTCGTGTCCGGTGATCTTTTTTCAGGGATTGGAAGACAAAGTCGTGTCGCCGGATCAGGCCGAGAAGATGGTCGAGGCGATGAGAGCGAAGCGGCTTCCCGTTGCTTACGTCGCATTCGCAGGCGAGCAGCACGGGTTTCGGCAGGCGAAGAACATCAAGCGCGCGCTGGACGGTGAGCTTTATTTTTACTCACGAATCTTTCGTTTCGAACTGGCGGACCCCGTCGAGCCGGTGAAGATCGAAAACCTCAATTCACGTTAGACAGGATTAACAAGACAAACAGGATTCGAACCTTTCATTCAGGAAAGAATCTTGTTTATTCTGAAATCATGTCTAGTAACCGATTTGTGGGTCGGAAGCACTCGCTGGAGCACCACCGTGATCTCCACCGTGGATCGTGTGGGTCTCGTGGGTCATGAAGAACGACAGCTTTCCGGTCTTGCCATATTCGAGAGGAACGGCGGAAATCTCATATCCGTCCGGCACTAGCTTGACTTCAAACTTGTAGCCGCTTTTGTCCAGTGTGTCCTTTGAGATCAACTCCGCCGCAATCAAGTCGTCTAGCGAACCGTAGCCGCTCTTTCCGTTTTCTTTGTAGCTTTGCTGAGCACCTGTGATGGAATAAAGCATACTCATCGCCTGGCGCTCGTTCTTCACTGTTGCGGGTGGATTTTCGGCACTGGCGATACCAGCAATGGTCGTTATCACCAGACTCTTCGGAACGTGCAGTTCGTGCAATGCGCCCAGGCCATCGTTGGAAAGCGAGTAGGTGATAGGTTGCGGATTCGTGCTGACGCGTGTCAAAAACATTCGAGCTTCATCGCTGATGGGCGCGCTCGAACTGTTGGCCCACGTCTTGTAGCTATCCGCGAAAGCGGATGATAAATAAGCGTGTGCTTGCACCTGCCGCGGTTGCCAGCGGGTGTAGTTTTTGAACTGAGGGTTGGCGGCGAGTGTTTCACCTTTTAAATACGAATCGACGACGTAACGCGTCGTCGCCGCATCGACTCCAAGCACTATGAAGTTGCCGACGAAAGCGTAGGCAAACATGTTGGCGATGGAGACGATTTCCGTGTCTTCGCGTTTTTCGCTTTGGGCCAATGCCGCGGCAGCCTTCCCCGCGAAGCCTTCGAGAATTCGCGGCATCAGTCGCCGCATCCCTTCACGGTCGCGCAGTGAGATGACGATGAACGGTGTACGCGGCGCAGGCTTCACGCCATCTACGGACGCCGCATCACTTGTTTGCATCGATCGTGGTCCTCTCACCGGTGGGCCAAACATACCGAATTCACCCATCGGCATGCTCACGGCTACTTCTGAACCGAGCAACGGTAGCAACTCGTCTTTTACATTTATCTTTGTAAGCCGCTCGATTGTTCTTAGCGGCGCCGCGAATTCGACCGGCGGCTGCTGCATAACTGCCTGGTCCGTGCTGGCAGGCGCAACCTCTTCACCGGTGAGATACGATTCCGGCGCTTCCAACGCGCTCACGAGCTCGTGGATCTCGGGGAAGTTGAGCGACAGCATGACGACCAATTCACTGTCACCCGGCAATATTCCCGGCGACTCAGGTGTGACTGGTCCACCTAGCCTGAGTCCGGAAAAGATCGGGATCGGATCGCTGTGTTCGCCGGCGGCGTCGATCATCAACACGCGTACGTCGAACGATTCGGTATCGGGTGAAAAACCGATTCCGAGGGCGTTGGGCAGGGTCGGAGACACAGCCATGAGATTGTTACGCAGCCCGGAGAATGCGTTACTGAGAATTTGCGCGTCGGTTGGTGGTGGCGGTTCCGGTTCCGGCGCCGGCGGGACTTCCGGTGATGGTTCCGGAGTTAGTTCCACCATCTCCGCGTTTTTTTCTTCTTCGGTTAATTCGAGTTTATTTTCCTCTTCGGCTTTCTGTTTTTCCTGGGCGGCTTTTTGAGCTTCCTGTTCTTTCTTCCACTCTTCCACCGCTTGCTTGGCCCGTTCTTCTTGTTCCTTTTGGATCGATGCCGTATGTACGTAGACGAAGATCGGTTCGGAACTGAAACGGTTATAGGCCGTTTGAAAGTTTGGATCTTCAGAGAGGAGTTTGCTGCCTTTGGGTCGTAGCTTTTTCAGTTGGACCGGTGCCGGCGAAAGAAGGATCAGCGAATCAGCGCGTTGCAAATAGTAACTGGGCACAGGCGCCTGTGGCTTTGTTTCAGGTTTCGCCTCAGGCTTGGGCTGATCGGTTTCATCCACGGGGCTCGGCGGCGTGAACGGCGGGAGAACCTTTGCCAGTATGCCATTCACCTGCGATTCAAACTTCGTCGCGTCTTCGCTCGAGGAAAACTCGATCGCGATCACCGCCTGGGGAACGTCCGTAGCAGTGGGCCATACAGCCACCATCATTCGCGAGGTCATCAGCTCGTCGGCGTGCGACTTCAACCAGTTAACCACGTCGACAAATTCGCTGGGTGGGCCACCGAGCTTCAGGATCGGATCCAGCACGTCGGTAGCGGCACTGGAACGGACCAACTGGCCGACACCGCGCGCTTCGAAGTACATCTTGTAAGCATTAGCCGAGAGCAGCGTGTCGAAGGTTACGGGCGTAACGGGTT